>NZ_JBBMFC010000030.1:0-26810 GCF_040096225.1 Hominiventricola aquisgranensis
TTACGATGAAGCTCCAAATGGAAATGTTTCCTCCATCCACTGGGATCTGGTGTGGATCCAGAGACCGGAGTATGGCGGGGGAGAGATCTATTTTGATGATGTGCTGGTACGCAAAGACGGCAGATTTGTATTGCCGCCCCTGCAGTGCCTGAATCCTGAAGAACTGGTTTAGACAACCAGTTCTTTAATAAAATCTTAATAAAAATGTTTCTTTCATCTTAAAAAAGAAATGATATAACTGTATTCGATAAAAGGAGAGACGGATATGAATATTCTGGTTTGTGATGATGACCGCGCCATTGTAGATGCCATTGAGATCTATTTAAGCCAGGAAGGCTATACAGTAGTCAAAGCTTATGACGGACTGGATGCGCTGAAAAAGCTTCAGGAAAATGAGATACAGCTTGTGCTGATGGATGTGATGATGCCAGGTATGGATGGAATCCGGACTACCATGAAGATCCGGGAGACCAGCAGTGTACCGATCATCTTCCTGTCGGCCAAATCCGAGGATGTGGATAAGATTCTGGGATTGAATATTGGAGCGGATGATTATATTACCAAGCCGTTCAATCCGCTGGAGCTGACAGCCAGAGTCAAGTCATTGCTTCGCCGTTACACTCAGCTGGGTGCCATCGCAGAGAACAAGCCTGCGGTATTTCGGATCGGTGGTCTTGTGATGGATGATGAGCGCAAGGAAGTCACTGTGGATGGAGAACCGGTGAAGCTGACTCCTATCGAGTACAGAATCCTGCTTCTTCTGGTGCAGAATCCGGGAAAAGTATTTTCCATCACTCAGATCTATGAACGGATCTGGAACGAGGAAGCGCTGGGCGGAGATAACACCGTAGCCGTACATATTCGTCATATCCGGGAAAAAATCGAGATCAATCCGAAGGAGCCCAGATATCTGAAAGTGGTCTGGGGAGTGGGATATAAGATTGACCGGGAGTAGGAGGACTATGATGAAAAAGAAACGTTTGGGATCAATTGTTCTGATGATCGCAGTGGCAGTTGCCGTGATCGCAGGATGGATACTGGCATCCGGTTATTTTACCGTGAAGAATGCCGGTTATACTATGGAGACCATGGAGGATGTACTGGAGGGAAAAACCTATCTTCAGTCCAGAGAATATCAGCAGACAGCAGCCCAGAGTATGCAGGGCGTACTGGAGGCAGCAGCCAGAAGCAGCCGTCTTGAGAAGGACGGAGCATACGATCCGGACCGCATCATCCGTATTCAGGATTATGTGGAAGATGGAACTATCTATGACGACATGCCGGAGAGCGAAAAAGGCAATGGCCTGTGCTACCGGCTGGGAGACCTTTACCAGTGGAGCCTGAAAGGTGCCATCGTCTCCAATAAAGTGTTGAACGAGGCTTATAAGCCGTTGTTCTTTGGAAGTATTCAGGAATATGCAAATCAGTACGATGAGGAATACAATGTGCTGGTAAAACAGATCGAGGATTCCCTGGAAAAGCTGCAGCAGGATGTGACTGCTTATCAGCAGGACCAGAAGAACTGGGCCATGGAGTCCACCAATGTACGTTATGCCCTGTATGATATGGGAGACGGACAGATCTACACCAATGCAGGAACTCTTCGCGGAGTAGATGCGCCGCAGGATCAGCTGGCAGACTTCTTTACGTCCTGTGAGACCTACTATATCTATGACAGCCGCACCGGAGAAATCAGAGAGGCTAATGTTGGCGGTATGTTTACCAATATGAATGTGAATTCTCTGTTGGATCAGGATGAAGCACATCTGAGTGGAGAATATCAGTTCTATGTGGCAATTGACACTACATTTCCGGTGACAGACAGTCTGTCAGCAGGAGCAGTGAACTATACAGAAGCACAGATGACGCTGCAGCCACTGGTAAAACCAATGATTTTTGCAGGCGCAGCACTGTTGTTCCTTTTGATTCTTGTCATTGTTCGGATCATCATGTCCGTGATGAGCCTTGCAGACGTCATGATGGAAAGCGCACCTATGGCGATACGGATCATTGTATTTTTCCTGGCATATGAGCTGATCCAGGTGGTTTTGCATAAGATCTTCGGAGACAGCAGATCTATAGAAATCCTGATCATTGTCGGAAAGGCTGCTGTACTGGCAGCTCTTCTGTGGGAGAGTCTGCAGAGACAGAAGCTGCTGGATGGAGTCAGAGCCATTGCAGACGGCAATGGTGAGACTACTATCGATACCGAGCATCTGACCAGAGGCAATCGGCAGATGGCGGAGGCGATCAATGATCTGGGTGAGGGACTTAAAAATGCACTTCAGGAGCAGGTAAAGAGCGAGCAGATGAAAGCAGATCTGATCACCAACGTTTCTCATGATCTGAAGACTCCGCTGACCTCCATCATCAATTATGTGGATCTCATGAAGCGTGAGCAGATCGATAATCCGAAGGTACACGAATATTTGGAAGTGTTGGATCAGAAATCTCAGCGTCTCAAACAGCTTACCAATGACCTGGTGGAAGCTTCCCGGGCAAGCTCCGGCAATGTGGCGCTGAATATGGAGAAGCTTGACTTAAGAGAATTCCTGATGCAGACCAGCGGAGAATTTGAAGAAAAATTTGCGGCCAGAGGACTGCATCTTATGACCAACTGCCCGCCTCATCCACTGTTTATCATGGCAGACGGCAGACGGCTGTGGAGAATCATCGAGAATCTGTACCGCAATGTGGAAAAGTATGCGATGCCGAATACCCGTGTCTATCTTAATGTAGTAACGGATGGCAGCAGTGTGGCAGTCTCCATGAAAAATATTTCAGAACAGCCGCTGAATATCTCAGCGGAGGAGCTGACAGAGCGGTTTACCCGCGGTGATGAGTCCCGTACCACAGAAGGCAGCGGACTGGGATTGTCGATTGCAAAAGATCTGACTGAATTGCAGGGTGGAAAGTTTGAAATCTATCTGGATGGAGATCTGTTCAAGGTAACGATCACGTTTCCGTGTGTGACAGAGACAGAAGCTTAAAAATATTTGAAAACCGGTATGTTTTGCGGAATAGAATTCTATTTGGAAACCTGTCCGTGAGACTGCCGGTTTTTTGTTGACATCCGTGTATAACATGTTAAAATGAATACGGAATAGAAATTGTATACAATAATGCAATTGATTAATGCCAGGGTCATAAGCCAAAAAGCACGATGTGCTCGCACAGGAGTGATTTTATGGCTTGATGACCCGCCCTAATCTGAGGATAAAAGTGGGGCGAATGCCACACGATATCCGAAGAGTAGGTAGGATTGTGAGAGTGCGTAGCACGAAGCAATCCGTAGGCATTATACAGTAAAAATTATGGAGGTGCCCGATGGTACAATTATATGATGGAGGCGCATATGTATTAAACGGAACTGAGATCATTCCGGATACAGCAGATGCGGCAAAAATCCTGGCAGGGAAGATGGGAGCTGTTCCTTCTAGAGAAGAAGCAAAAAAACAGACCATAGCATATGGGATTCTGAGATCCCATAATACATCTGACAACATGGAAAAATTGAAGATCCGCTTTGACAAGCTGACTTCTCATGATATTACATTTGTAGGAATCATTCAGACAGCCCGTGCTTCAGGACTGACCAGATTCCCGATGCCTTATGTACTGACCAACTGTCATAACAGTCTGTGTGCAGTGGGTGGAACCATCAATGAAGATGACCACATGTTTGGACTGACCTGTGCAAAAAAATATGGTGGAGTCTATGTGCCGCCTCATCAGGCAGTGATCCATCAGTTTGCCAGAGAGATGCTCTCAGGCGGTGGTAAGATGATCCTTGGCTCTGACAGCCACACCCGTTATGGAGCTCTTGGAACCATGGCTATGGGAGAGGGAGGACCGGAGCTGGTAAAACAGCTTCTGAACCAGACTTATGATATTCCTATGCCGGGCGTAGTAGGTGTCTACCTGACCGGAGCACCCATGAAGGGTGTTGGCCCGCAGGATGTGGCACTTGCCATTATCAAAGCGGTATTTGCCAACGGCTATGTGAATAATAAGGTCATGGAATTTATCGGAGACGGCGTAAAGAACTTAAGTGCAGACTTCCGTATTGGTATCGATGTTATGACTACAGAGACTACTTGTCTGTCCTCTATCTGGAAGACAGATGAGAAGATCCAGGAGTTCTACGAGATCCATGGAAGAAGCGAGGATTATGCAGAGCTGAATCCGGGCGCAGTGGCATATTATGATGGCATGATCCTTGTGGATCTGGCAAAAATTAAGCCGATGATCGCCATGCCGTTCCATCCAAGCAATGCGTATACCATTGAAGAACTGAATGGAAATCTTATGGACATTCTGGATGATTGTGAGAAACGTGCCCATGTGAGCCTTGGAGATAAGGTGGCATTTTCTCTGAAGGATAAAGTTCATAATGGAAAATTATATGTGGATCAGGGAATCATTGCAGGCTGTGCAGGCGGCGGATTTGAAAATATCTGCGCAGCTGCTGATATTCTGAAGGGCAGAAGCATCGGATCCGATGAATTTACCTTAAGTGTTTATCCTGCATCTATGCCGGTCTACATGGAACTGATCAAAAATGGTTCTGCGGCTATGCTCATGGAGACAGGAGCAGTCTTAAAGACAGCATTCTGTGGTCCTTGCTTTGGCGCCGGGGATACTCCGTCCAATAATGGATTCAGTATCCGCCATTCTACCAGAAACTTCCCGAACCGGGAAGGTTCCAAGCTTCAGAATGGACAGATCGCATCAGTGGCACTGATGGATGCCAGATCCATCGCAGCAACCGCAGCCAATAAAGGTTATCTGACGGCAGCAACGGATCTGGATGTGGAATTCCGTAATCCGAAATACTTCTTCGACAGCAAGATCTACGAGAATCGCGTATTTGACAGCCATGGTGTGGCAGATCCGAGTGTGGAGATCCATTTTGGCCCGAATATCAAGGACTGGCCGGCCATGAGCGCTCTGCCGGAGAATCTGGTTCTAAAAGTGGTATCTGAGATCCATGATCCGGTAACCACCACAGATGAGCTGATCCCGTCTGGAGAGACCTCTTCCTATCGTTCCAATCCACTGGGACTGGCAGAATTCACCCTGTCCCGTAAAGATCCGGCTTATGTAGGAAGAGCAAAAGAGATCCAGAAAGCACAGAAGGCGATTGAGGCAGGAACCTGCCCACTGGAAGCTGTGGAAGAATTGAAACCGGTCATGGATGCGATCCATACAGTATATCCAGAAGCTGGAAAAGGAAATCTGGGAGTAGGAAGCACAATCTTTGCGGTGAAGCCAGGTGATGGTTCTGCCAGAGAGCAGGCCGCTTCCTGCCAGAAAGTGCTGGGAGGCTGGGCAAATATTGCCAATAGCTATGCGACCAAGCGTTATCGCTCCAATCTGATCAACTGGGGTATGCTTCCATTCCTGATTGATGAAGGTGAGTTGCCGTTTACCAATGGTGATTATCTGTTTGTACCGGGAATCGCAGATTTGGTAAAGCATGCGGCATCTAAGATCAAAGCCTATGTAGTAAAAGACGGAGGCTTAAAAGAATTTACGCTGAAGTTAGGTGAGATGACAGAGGAAGAACGCCAGATCATCCTGAAAGGCTGCCTGATCAATTATAACCGGGTATAAGAGGCAGAAAAAAGAAGAGTAACGATAAATCCTCCCTGGTACTGTGAGTGTATCGCAGTTGCCAGAGAGGATTTTTAAGTAATGCAAATGATTCTACTGACGCGCATTTGACTGTTCTTCCACTTTGCTAAGGGAGAAGATAAATTCTGTTCCAACCCCTTCGGTGCTGACTACATTGATATTTTCTCCGTGAAGCTGAATGATCTCTTTCACAATCGAAAGGCCAAGTCCGGTTCCTTTCTTATCTTTTCCTCTGGACAGATCTGTCTTGTAGAAACGTTCCCATATTTTTTTCAGACTGTCTTTGGGGATTCCGATACCTGTATCACGGACAGAGACAAACACTTTCTCATATTTGGACGTGGTCTCAATGGTAATCTTGGAATCCGGGTGACTGAATTTGATCGCGTTGTCGATCAGGTTATAGAGCACCTGCTGGATCTTTCCCATATCGGCATTTACATAGGAGTGCCAGTCGGAAAACAGAAGATCAATGGTAATATGTTTGGCTGTGCAGGTGCCTTCAAAGGACGCAGCTGTATTTTTGATCACAGCATTGATATCAAAATTTGATCTTGTCAGCCGGTTCTGCTTGCCATCCATGGAGTTCAGAGTCAGAAGGCCGCTGGTCAGTCCGGTCAGTCGTTCGGTTTCTCGAAGAACAATGTTCAGATATTTCTCCTGCATCTCCGGTGGGATCGTTCCATCCAGCATGGCTTCAATATAGCCTTTGATGGAAGTAAGCGGCGAGCGGAAATCATGGGAAATATTTGAGATCATCTTTCGCTGGTCTTCATCGGAATCTTTTAATGAACTGGCCATAAAATTCATGGTCCGTGCAAGGGATCCCAGTTCATCTGTCCGATCTGTGACGATGGGATAGTCAAAATTACCTGCGGCATATTCGGCACTGGCTTTTTTGAGCTTCCGGAGAGGCCGGTAGACGATAAGCCAGTTGGCAATGGCAAATAACAGACCCAGTACCATGAGATAGATCATGGTGATATATACAGCCATTAGATATCCCTCTTTCTGGTGGATCACAGAAGACATGGGTGTATAGATCACGATGTAGCCACGCACATGATAATTGTGGGTGACAGGAATGAGCACGCTTAAGGTATTTTCTTTAAACATACCGAAGAAATTATCCGTAGTATAGTAAGTGCCGCTGGGAAGCACGGATGTGAATCCCGGAATCACCTGATGAGTATAGGAAGAACTGGGGGTGGAGTCGATCATGATCTCGCCCTCGCGACTCACCAGCCAGATATGTGCATTCAGATAAACGCTCAGGGAAGAGAGCTGTGTCTGAATACGGGATATGGTTCCCTTGGTAGTCTCCTCGTCAAAATAAGTCTCCACATATTGGTTGGACAGGTAGACACCTTCCTGATAAAAGGAAGAAGCACGTGTACGGGTGGCATTGTCCAGCATCAGCCTGGAAGTCAGCGTAGAGATTCCCACAAAGCTTAAAATGGCAAATGCAATATAGGCCAATATGAATTTTACATTTAACGACAGGTGCATTATTTCACCTCGAATTTATAACCGATGCCCCAGACTGTGGCAAGACGCCATGCCGGGTGGTCTTTGATTTTTTCTCTTAAACGCTTGATATGCACATCGACGGTTCTGGTATCACCGATGTATTCATAACCCCAGATATGATCCAGAAGCTGTTCTCTGGTAAATACCTGATTGGGTGAAGAGGCGAGGAAATAGAGGAGTTCCAGTTCCTTGGGCGGCATATCAATGGAATTTCCCTGATAAATAACGGAATAGTTGGACTGATTGATGATCAGATCCGGGTACTGTACGATCTTGGTAGTTGGAGCCTCATCGGTCCTGGAAGGCTGGAACCGGCGGAGAACCGCTTTGACTCTGGCAACCAGTTCTTTGGAGTCGAAGGGCTTGATCATATAATCATCTGCGCCCAGTTCCAGACCAAGTACTTTGTCAAATACTTCGCCTTTGGCAGAAAGCATAATGATCGGTGTGTTGGAACGGCTTCTCAGTTCCCGGCACACCTGATAGCCATCCATGCCTGGAAGCATCAGATCCAGCAGGACCAGATTTGGCTGAAAGGTGTCAAAGACCTGAAGTGCCTGCTCACCGTCCTCCACGATCTGTACCTGATAAAATTCTTTAGTCAGATACAGGGAGATCAGTTCTGCTATATTGGTATCATCATCTACAATGAGAATTTTTTGTTTTGCTGGCATGAGAGCATCTCCTTTTATTTGAATTCTGCAATGGTTACGCCGGCATCTCCTTCACCGAAGGTTCCCAGACGAAAGGTTTTTACGTGTTTACATCGCTTCAGATACTGATGAACGGCAGTGCGAAGTGCACCGGTACCTTTTCCGTGGACAATCCGCACGTTTGGAACATGAGCCAGATACGCATCATCCAGATATTTATCCAGATGGGCGATCGCCTCATCTACGGTCATGCCGATCAGATTGATCTCGGTGCTGACCGCTGCTGACTTGGACATCCGAAGCTTTCCGCCTCCGGTTGTCATGCCTTTCTGCAGATTTTCTGCTTCTCCGATATATTCCAGATCGTTGATGTTGACCTGTGAACGGAGAATTCCCATCTGTACGAACAGGTCACCCTTTGGATTCGGAAGTGTGCTGACCGTACCTTCCAGGTTCAGGCTCAGGACACGGACCCGGTCACCAATATGAAGGGCTGCTGCTTTCAGCTTTTTCTTCGGTTTTGGAGCAGCCTTGGCGGTGCGGGAGTCATTTTCCTTGATCTTCTCTCTCAGACGGGCACGTTCTGCCTCCATATCCTTGACAGAGATTGAAGCTTTTCCAAACTTGTGGAAATTCTTCATAGTCTCGTCGGCATAATCTTTTGCCTCCTGTAAAATCGCATTCGCCTGTGCAGCAGCATCGCTCAGAATCTTTTCCTTGCGCTCATCGATCCGATCCTGCTTCTTCTGCAGAGCATCCCGAAGAGTTCGGATCTCAGATTTGTAGCGGGTGATCTCTTCCTGCTCATTTAACAGTTTCACCCGGCTGTCCTGCAGCTCTGCCATCATATCCTCAAAGCTTACATCCTGAGCATTGATTCTCTTTTTCGCATCCTCGATGAGAAAATCTTCCAGTCCCAGACGGGAGGAAATAGCAAAGGCATTACTCTTTCCGGGAATTCCGATCAGAAGCCGGTAAGTAGGACGTAAAGATTCTACATCAAATTCACAGCAGGCATTTTCTACACCTTCGGTGGAGAGAGCATAGACCTTCAGCTCGCTGTAGTGAGTGGTAGCCATAGCACGGATACCTTGTCTGTGCAGGTGATCCAGAATGGAGGTGGCAAGAGCTGCGCCCTCGGTCGGATCAGTACCGGCACCAAGCTCGTCAAAGAGAACCAGGGAGTTCAAAGTTACTTCCTTTAATATAGAGACAATGGTAGTCATATGGGAGGAGAAAGTACTTAAGCTCTGCTCAATACTCTGCTCATCACCGATATCTGCATATACCTGGTCGAACACCGCAAGTCTGGAGCCTTCAAATGCCGGAATATGGAGACCAGCCTGTCCCATCAGTGTGAAAAGTCCGACCGTCTTTAATGAGACCGTCTTACCACCTGTATTGGGACCGGTGATGATCAGCAGATCAAAATCATCTCCCAGACGCACGGTAATAGGAACTGCCTTTTTCGGGTCCAGCAGTGGATGACGGCCATCTTTAATGTGGATCTGGCGATCCGTATTGAAGATCGGCCGGGTGGCTTTCATATCCTTTGCCATCATGGCGCGGGCAAAAATAAAATCCAGTGCTGTCAGGATCCGATAATCTTCTGCCAGGATCTCGGTAACAGCGGCTGCTTTTTCACTGAGCACAGACAGGATCTTTTCAATCTCCTGCTGTTCCTTCATCAGAAGTTCTTTGAAATCATTATTTAACTTAATAACCGCCATAGGTTCGATAAATAAAGTAGAACCGGTAGAACTCTGGTCATGGATCATACCGGGAACCTGACTTCTGTGTTCCGCCTTTACCGGCAGACAATATCTGCCATCTCGCATGGTGACCACCGGATCCTGCAGATAAGAACGGGCAGATCCGTTTACCATGGAGTTCAGGGTATTATGCACTTTGTCATTCATCTGGCGCATGGATCTGCGAATCTGCAAAAGTGCAGAGCTGGCATCATCAGCCATCTCATCGTCAGCCAGGATACAGCGGCGGATCTCAGAAGCCAGGGTCGGAATCGGATCCAGAAATTCAAAGGATTCATCCAGAGAATCACGGCTGGTATCATCAGCCTCCCGCTGTCCATATTGTCGGATCTTTCCTGCAGTTTCCAACAGTGACATGATCTGGAGTAATTCTCCCATTCCAAGAATGCCTCCGATCTCCAGACGTTTCAGAGAGCCACGAATGTCACGTATCCCTCCAAAGGAAACACTTCCTTTGCGGTACACACGGCGAAGCGCATCTGCCGTCTCACGCTGTGCCCGTTCCACATCATTGATGTTATCATAGGGAACCAGTTTCCGGCACATCTCCTTGGCGCCTTCGGAAGCTGCATGAGCAGTCAATATATGAATAATTTTATCAAATTCCAGTGTTTTTAATGCTTTTTGGTTCATAAATCTGTTGTATCTCCTTTTACTGTCTTATTCATTTTACCCCATTTACAGCGGAATGAAAAGCGGAACTTATGGACAGGGAAAAGGAAAAATAGTATAATGGGGAACAAGCAGACGGAGGGACCTATGGAAGAAGATAAGGAGAAAAACAGCGGATTTTCATTTATGCAGGAGAAGATCAAAGAAAAACCTGTCTATGCCAATCCGTTGGTAAAAAAAGCTCTCCGGTGTATTCTTGGCGGGGCTTTGTTTGGAGGAACAGCGCTTCTGATCTGGGCGCTGGCATTGCCGCGGATCAATAACCGGATGGAGAAAAACGAGATTCAGGAAATTCAGATTCCAGAGGAGACGGTTGATTCAGAGACAGACGATAAGGATGAAGATGAATCCCCGGTCTATATTACAGAGACTGTCAGCATGGAACTGAAGGATTATGAAAAGATGTATCAGCAGCTGATGCAGATTGGAAATCAGGTGTCAAAAAGCCTGGTTGATATTTCTGCGGTCAAAACGGATACTGATTGGTTTGATGAGGCGCTGACCAGTCATAAATCTGCGGCGGGATTGATCATTGGTGACAATGGAATGGAGCTTCTGATCCTGACAGAGCATGAGAAAGTAAAGGACGGAGATCTGAAGGTCCGTTTTTATGATCATACAGAAGCAGCCGGTACTCTGAAAAAATATGACGGTAATACAGGACTGGCAGTGGTCAGTGTGAACTTGAGTGATGTAGACAGCAGCACCAGAGAGGTGATCTCTTATGCAGAACTGGGCTCATCCAAATCCCTGCGCAGCGGACAGCCGGTGATCGTTGTGGGCAATCCCACTGGAAGCAATGGCTCTTTGCTGTTTGGAAACCTGACATCTGTAACGCAGACTGCAGAACTCTATGATAGCTCCTATAATATCCTGACTACGGATATTCTGAAATCCAGTAATGGAAGCGGCGTAGTGGCGGACTGGAGTGGTAAGATTATTGGACTGTTGCAGGAAAAGACAGAGGTTGAAGGACAGGACAATACGATTCAGGCTTACGGGATCTCTGACGTGAAGGATCTGATCGAGCATCTGTCCAATAATCAGGATATTGTCTATATGGGAATTGTGGGCGCAGATGTTACGACATCTATTTCAGAGCAGGAAAATATTCCGATTGGAGTCTATGTATCAGAAGTGTCACTGGATTCTCCGGCGATCACAGCAGGTATTCAGCCAGGTGATATTATCACGGAAATCAATGGTCAGGCAATTGTAAATCTGAAGGATATCGTGGCCACATTGCTGAAGTGTTCCAGTGGACAGACTGTGGATGTGCGTTATAAACGTGCAGATGCCAGCGGCTATCAGGATCTGCAGGCATCCGTAACATTAAAGGTGTTACAGTAGTAGAATGAGGGAGTGTAATGATGAAATATATTGAAAACTTACGTGAAGGTGATCGAATCTCAGGCATCTATCTGTGTAAGACCAGGCAGAGTGCTTTGACAAAAGCAGGAAAGCCGTATGAGAATCTGATCTTTCAAGATAAAACAGGAACTGTAGACGGTAAGATCTGGGATCCGAATTCTGGCGGGATCGATGATTTCGACAGTCTGGACTATGTGGATATTGTAGCCGATGTGACCATGTTCCAGGGACAGCCACAGCTGAATGTGAAGCGGGCGAGAAAGGCCAGAGAAGGAGAGTATGATCCCAAAGATTACCTTCCTGTCAGCAGCAAAGACATTGAAGGGATGTATAAGGAACTGCTGGGATTTATCAACCGGGTCAGCAATCCGTATCTGTCAAAGCTTCTGAAAAATGTATTTGTTGATGATCAGGAATTTGCAAAAGCATTCAAGTTCAGCAGTGCGGCAAAGACCGTTCATCATGGATTTGTAGGCGGACTGCTGGAGCATACTTTGAGTGTAACAAAACTGTGCGATTATTATATTCATAATTATCCGATGATCAATGCAGATCTGCTGATCACAGCGGCAATCTTCCATGATATCGGAAAAGTATATGAGCTGTCACCATTTCCGGAAAATGATTATACGGATGCCGGACAGCTGTTGGGACATATTATGATCGGTGCACAGATCGTCGGTGACCAGGCAGGAAAGATTCCGAACTTTCCTGTGAAACTGGAAAATGAGCTGAAGCATTGTATTCTGGCTCATCATGGGGAACTGGAATACGGATCGCCGAAGAAACCGGCACTGCTGGAAGCAGTGGCACTGAATTTTGCAGATAATACGGATGCGCATATGGAGACCATGATCGAGATTCTTGCCGGAGCTGGAGAGAATCAGGGATGGCTGGGATATAACCGACTGTTTGAATCAAATATTCGTAAAACAAGTAAATAGAGTGCAGGATCTTCCACAGGTTAATACTATGGCCTGTGGAAGATTTAGTATGAGGATGTTAGAGGATGAAAAAAGACGATTTGATTGAGTTGACAATAGAGGATCTTGGCGTTGATGGAGAGGGCATCGGCAAGGTTGATGGCATGGCGATTTTTGTGAAGGATGCGGTACCGGGAGACCGGGTACAGGCGAAGGTCATGAAGATGAAGAAGAGTTATGGTTATGCCAGACTGATGCAGGTACTGGATCCGTCACCAGAGCGGACGGAATCAAGATGTGCATTTGCCCGCCAGTGCGGAGGATGTCAGCTTCAGGCCATGACCTATGAAGCACAGCTTGATTTTAAAGCGAAAAAGGTATGGAATCATCTGATCCGGATCGGAGGCATCACCGATCTTGCAAAGCCGGAGATCATAGGAATGGATGATCCGTGGAGATACCGCAACAAAGCACAGTTTCCCTTTGGAACGGATAAAGAGGGCAATCCGGTGACTGGATTTTATGCTGCCCGTTCTCACAACATCATCCCCTGTACGGAATGCTGGCTGGGTGTGGAAGAGAATAAAGTGATTCTGGAGAAAATCTTGGATCATTTGAAAACATATCATATCTCTACCTATGATGAGGTCAGTGGAAAAGGTCTGCTGCGTCATGTGCTGATCCGAAAAGGATTTACCACAGGTGAGGTGATGGTCTGTCTGATCCTGAATGGAAGGACCATGCCGAAGCTTACCGAACTGGTGGATTCCCTGCGGGAAGTGCCGGGCATGACCAGCATTACGATTAACGTAAATACAAAAAATACCAATGTGATCATGGGAACAGAGATGATCTCTGTGTGGGGACAGGATTATATTACAGATTACATTGGAAATATTAAATATCAGATCTCGCCGCTTTCTTTTTATCAGGTAAATCCGGTGCAGACAAAGAAGCTTTATGAGACGGCGCTGGGATATGCAGATCTGAAAGGTAATGAGACCGTGTGGGATCTCTACTGTGGAATCGGAACTATTTCCCTTTTCCTGGCGCAGAAGGCAGGCAAGGTCTATGGTGTGGAGATCGTACCGCAGGCTATCGATGATGCCCGCCAGAATGCAAAATTGAATGGCATAAAAAACGCAGAATTCTTTGTTGGAAAAGCAGAAGAAGTCCTTCCGGAAAAATACGAAAAAGAAGGTATCTACGCAGATGTGATCGTCGTTGATCCACCCCGTAAAGGCTGTGACACTGCTGCACTGGAGACCATGGTAAAGATGAAACCTGAACGTATTGTGTATGTAAGCTGTGATTCTGCAACCCTGGCAAGAGATGTAAAATGGCTGGGTGAACGGGGATACGAAGTCAAGAAAGTGAAGGCATGTGATATGTTCCCGGGTACGGTGCATGTTGAAACGGTTGTCAAATTATCCCTCAAAAAAGATGCACCTAAGATTGAGATAACAATGGAGCCTGATGAAGAGAGTAATTATACCCCACAAGAAAAGGCTATTTATTCAAAGATTAAGGAATATGTGAAGGACAAGTATGGTGTGAATGTGCATACTTCTTATATTGCACAGGTAAAGCGGATGTGTGGTCTGGACATGGGCGAGAATTATAATAAGTCCAAGAAAGAGAATCCAGAGGTGAAGCAGTGTCCGCAGGAGAAGGTGGAGTATATTAAGGATGCGTTGAGGTATTTTAAATTGATTTAGTAAAATTGATGGTATTATGTCACGGTAACATCACTACATATTCAAACAAAGCATGAAAATAAGACGTTTTTCGTTTGGAAAAGTGCTCTACTACATGTTTTTAGAAAAATAGCTCGGTATGGTTACTTTAAATGGATAATTGACAATATGGTATATATGCCATATAATATTTACAAAGGAGATTATATGACAGAATTTAAACTGATAGCATATGAAAAAGAAAATGGCGAAGTTCCAGTAGAGCAGTTTCTTGATTCTGTTAATCCTAAGATGCGAGCTAAAATATTTGGATTGCTGGGTATATTACAAGAGAAGGGAAATATGCTTAGAGAACCTTACAGTAAACATCTGGATGACGGAATATTTGAATTGCGTTGTAAATTTGGAAGTGATATTACCAGAGTCTTATATTTTTTCTATTATGAGGGAAAAATAATACTGACGAATGGATTTGTTAAAAAAACAAAGAAAACTCCTAAAGAGGAGATTCAGATTGCAAAGGATAGAAGAAAAGATTTCATAGAAAGGGTGATGAAGGATGAGAACATTTGATGATATGCTTTCTAAGCAGTTAAAAGATGATGAGTTCAGAAAAGAATATGAAGCTATTCAGCCAGAGATGGATGTCATAAGAGCTATAGTGGATGCTCGTACTTCTCAGAATATGACCCAGAAGGAATTAGCTGAACGAACAGGCATCAATCAGGCAGATATCAGCAAGCTTGAGAATGGAACGAGGAATCCTTCTGTTAATTTACTTAAAAGATTAGCAGATGGTATGGGAATGGCTCTTAAGATTGAGTTTGTGCCTAAACAGAAAGCGTGATTATATGAAAATAGATTGATAATGTTTTGAATATAAAAAATGAAAGGATAATTTAATATGTATTTGACGGATGTTTCAATGCAATTAGTTAGTATGCTATTTGTTTTAATTATTGGTTTATATTTTTTTATGCTTGTTTTTAGTTTTTATAGAAGAGAAAAAAGAAGGACAAGAGAACAAGATGTAAGGAGATATACATATGAGTATTGTACAAAGGAAATGAATCTGCTAAATAAATATACAAATAATATAGCTCCAAATCGAGAAGATAAGCTTTTGGCTATTCTAAATTTATTTGAACGTTTAGCGGTAGGTGTGTATACAGAAGTGTTAAGTGAAGAAGTTGTTATTAGGTATTTTGGTTCTTATATGCGGAATTTTTATGAAGATAATCGGATAAGTCTTTTTGAAATGAGAAAAAGTAAAAATGATGCTGGACTATATGCTAATTATGAACAATTAATGGAGGAATGGAATTTAAGAAAAGAGAGATTTAAAAGTATGGATAGCAGGAGGAAAAAATAAATGCAAACACCATACAGTCAGATAATGGATTTTTGCAAGAATAAAAATGTATCGGAATTGCAAAGTAAAATATTACTCCATAAATTTTATAAAGACTACTATGAGGTAATTGAGAACTATAAAAAGAAAGAAAATAAAGAGCCAACGAAAGAAATACTTGAAGGATTTGAAAGTACATTGTTGAGTGAAACAACACTTCAGGGAAATTTGAAGTTGTCAGAGGAAGAAATTGAAATGGCATTAAGCAAAGAAATTAAGAAACATGATAGAATAACATCTGTAAAGAACTTTGGCTTATCAATATTATCTGGTGTCATTGCTTCATTTATTTTTACAATTTTATTGATAGTGATTTTAAATTTAGCTCAGAATCAAGTAAAAGGTTGGATTAATGATATGTATAAAACACAACAGGAAATGGAACAAACTGTTAACGAGGGATAGTAAATAGTTGATATTCAATTTTATACATATTATATATATATTACGAGAAATAAATTTAATAGAAACACATTCAGCCATAAATAAAAGAAATTGAATATTGATAAGTATAATCAGTTGAAAATATGTAGGCTATAGACAATATTTAAGAAAAAATTATTCAGTGATTTGTAAGATGATTACAAACCACTGATTTTTTTATTCTTATTTTGCATTAATGTGGTGCCCAAAAGCATACATAAATATAGGGACGTTCCGTAAAGGGATGTCCATACATTTCGGGACTGTTTATCAGTCCTTTTTTAGTGGTTTCAAAAAGTACACATTTCAGGACTAAGGAAGGAGCTAATATCATGAAGAGATATGGTTATCACAGAACAAGTACAAGAGAACAGCATTTAGACAGAGGCATCAAGGAGATTACAACCTATTGTGAGCAGAACAATCTGGAACTGGAAAAGATATTTACTGACCAGCAGACAGGAAAGAATTTTAATCGTCCAAGATATCAGGTATTGAAAGAGGATGTATTAAGAGCAGGTGATGAGTTAATTATTACCGAGGTAGACAGGCTTGGCAGAAATAAGCAGGAGACTTTAAAGGAGTTGCAGTATTACAGGGATAATGGCATCCGTGTAAAGATACTGGAACTTCCAACTACACTTATGGATTTATCAAAGTTGGATAATGCTATGGCTCGTATGCTGATGGAAACCATCAATAATATGCTTATAGAACTATATGCAGCTATGGCTCAGGCAGAGATTGAGAAGAAAGAGAAACGACAGCGTGAAGGTATAGATTCTAAAAAGGCTCGTGGTGAATGGGATGATTACGGCAGACCAGCAGTGATGCCGATTGATGAATTTTCAGAGCATTATCAGAAAGTGGTGTCAGGAGAAATCCGTCCGTTTGAACTGATGAAACAGCTTGGCATGAGTAAGAGTACATATTACAGATATGTCAAAAGAATAAAGGAATAGGCAGTTTATAAGACTTTTGCAATTCTTAGAAGCTGCTCTTTCTTTGAAGAGTCAAGTTTATCAACAGTGTTGAGCAGTTCTGTTTCAAAAGCAGTAGTAGGAGCTTTGTATTCATTGCCGAGAATATAATCAACGGTAACATTCATAGCATTGCAGATAGAAACCAGAAGTGTCAAAGATACCTTGACTTTGTTCGTCTCGATATTGCTGATGTGGCTGACATTAACATCGGTTACTTTAGCAAGATATTCCTGTGTCAGTTGTCGGTCTGTACGGACTTCTTTAATTCGTTTTCCGATAAGGGCAAAATCCAAATTATCCATTGCACCATTCCTCCTTAAAGCGTTGTAAAAATTATAAAGAAATTATAGTTACAGAGTAATAATCCAGTGCTATAATCTATATAGGTACAGGCTAAATAACGAAGCAAAAGTACCGATATACATATTAGATTGGATTATAAGGAAAGGTGGGATGGATATGTTAGGAGAACAATCATTTCAGCCATATGCAATAAACACATTCAGCCATTCGCTCGAATCGCGCAATTAGAGCGAATTGAGCTAACTTCTGTTGCTTCGAGTGAAGACAGGTACTCAGGGACTGCAGAGACAGGAATTGGAACAATATAAGGAAGTACCTGATCGACAACTTCTTCTTTGAGAAGATGCTTCCAGTAGTTGTAGGTGTGAAAGGAAAAATGGTTAACCTCACACCATTGCCGGACAGTCAGCCCGCTGGATTTTTGTTCCGCAAAGCGACCAGCCCATTCTTGAAGACGGGCTTGATGAAGTTTTTGTTTTACATTCATAAGATAATCCTCCTGGATAGAGTGGCACGATTCGTACAAATCGAGCGAATTGCACGAAATCATGTTTAGATATGTTGATGGAGCAATTATCTCAGAAATGTGGTAAGATGAACAGGTACTGATTATTGAGGATGTACGTCCATCAAGACACAGTTAATGATGCGAAAACAGTTGATCTGCATATATGATGAGTTCTCTGTTAACAGCACAATGAACCGGATTATAAAATCTACAGTTGAACTACTCCTGTGTTCAAATATATCGAAACAGCGCAAGAAGAATCTAAGAAAACTAATGGTATATTTTGGTGAAGTGGATTTCATTGATTTGCACACCGTAAATTGGAATGTTCAGTACAATCGGAACAATCAGACTTATCGTATGTTAATTTCGATATGCTACCTGGTAGTAAAGGGCCTGCTGCAAACACAATCAGATGGAAGCAAAAAGTTGATGGACTTTTTGGATGAACAGCGAATGTGTCGATTATATGAGAAGTTTATCCTGGAATATTACAGGAAAGAATTCAGAAACCTGATAACTGCAAATGCATCACAGATTCCATGGCAACTGGACGATGAAGAAAGCTCCATGTTGCCTGTGATGCAGAGCGACATTATGCTCCAGCGAGGTGATAGAGTTCTTATCATCGATGCAAAATATTATGAGCACAGTACTCAGGTACAGTTTGACAAACATACACTTCATTCAGGTAATCTTTATCAGATCTTTACCTATGTGAAGAACAAAGAGTATGAGATGAGAGACAAGGATCATAAGGTCGCAGGAATGTTACTGTATGCAAAGACAGATGAAGAAATATATCCGAATAATGTTTATCAAATGAGTGGAAATCAGATCTCCGTTCGGACATTGGATTTGAATTTGCCATTTTCAGAAATAGCTGAGCAGCTAAACACAATAGCGAAAACGCATTTTGAGATATAAAGGAGGCGCTTCATTTGGCAAAGAAAAAAGATGAGATAACCATCCGCTCAAGCGCAGCGGAATACTTAACCTATGTTGCCTCTGTGGGTGATCAGCAAGACAGCATTGAGATGCGCTATGAGGATGAAAATATATGGCTGACACAGAAGATGATGGCCACCTTGTATGATGTGGATGTTCGTACAATCAATGAGCATATCAAGAAGATTTATTCTGATTCAGAGCTTGAGGAAGATTCAACTATCCGGAATTTCCGGATAGTTCAAACCGAAGGTTCTCGTCAGGTCACACGCGATACCAAGCACTATAACCTTCAAATGATCATTGCCGTAGGCTTTAAGGTCAATTCTGAGCGAGCGGTACAGTTCCGTAAATGGGTAAACCAGATCGCTAAAGACTACACCATCAAAGGCTGGGTGATGGATGATGAACGGCTGAAACGAGGAACGTATCTGACAGAGAAGTATTTCGATGAACAGTTAGAGCGTATTCGTGAGATCCGTGCGAGCGAAAGAAAGTTCTATCAGAAGATCACCGATCTGTATGCTACAGCCATTGATTATGATAAGAATTCTGCAACGACGAGAAGATTCTATGCGACTGTTCAGAATAAAATGCATTACGCAGTTCATGGACATACAGCAGCTGAGCTGATCGTGGAAAGAGCCGACCACACAAAGGAACATATGGGATTAACTACCTGGGCAGATGCTCCTGATGGAAAGATTAAGAAAAGCGATGTCACGATTGCGAAGAATTATCTGAGTCAGGATGAAATGAAGCAGCTGAATCGTATGGTTACGGCATACCTGGATTTTGCGGAAAACATGACATTACGGCACATTCCGCTTACGATGCAGGATTGGGAAAAAAGGCTCAATAGCTTCATTGAAATGTTTGATTACGGTATTTTACAGGATGCAGGCAAGGTGACAGCGGAAATTGCAAAGCTTCATGCTGAGACAGAATTTGAAAAATACCGCGTAATCCAGGACAGATTATTCATGTCCGACTTTGATAGGTATATGCTGGAGTTGGAAGAAAGCGCAAAGAAATAGGGACAATATTTCAGGTCGAGACGGTGAAATCCGGCAACTCAACTCCCTGCTAGTGTATGGCCAATCAGAGGTCAGAGCGGATGGATTGTGTAGAAGTTGAGAGTTCTTCACTGTCTCAACGGTCGAGACAGTGGCAGGTGGCAGCAGTGTAAACTTACCTTGCATTATATAGGTAGAAAAGGCCTTATACCGATTTGTTTCCATAGACTTCAATGGTCAAGACCTTGATGTGAATGTCAATCTTGTCACGGATTGCATCTGCTTGAAGCTGTGAATAACCTACTGATGACCGGAGGGGCCGGTGCTGGGAAAACGCACATTGCCTGCGCCTTATGTATCACAGCAATGCATCAGAATCGTACTGTTAAATATATACGTGCGAACACTCTTTTAAAGGAATCAGACCATGCCAGGCAGGAAGGTAATTACTTCGAGTATTCGAATGAAATGGCCGCTTATGATCTCATGGTGATAGATGATTTCGGCTTAATGGATCTGGATATCGAAAAATGCCGCGACCTGTTTGAAATCATCGAGTCCAGAGACTGCCGCAAGGCAACTATTATTATCTCACAGATTCCAGTATCCGGATGGTATCAACTTTTTGGAGATTCCACCTATGCAGATGCCTGCTTAAGCCGAATGACATCCAAGGCATATCGTCTTGAATTTCCTGGCAGGGATCGTAGAGTAAACAACGGTAACTAATAAACCTGCTGAGCTTTGCTCAGTTTGAAGCGGAATGGCGCTCCGTTCCTCTGGAACGGATGCGCAGTTCTTGCGGAATATGCAGATATGACAGACGAGCATAAAAGACCAACATTGGCAAAAATGTATAGAGCATTTTTATCAGAGTGTGTTGCTATTATGAATGCAGAAACTGATTGTAAAGAAATAAATATTAATGGAGATTGTGTATGGGGAGTTTTTGATACCCCTTATAAATCTGATGTTGACAATGTTATTGCGGTGGCAGCTAGACTAAATAGTATGATTAAAATACTCAATTATAAATTAAGGAAGAAGAAATATTCGCAAATTTCAGTTGGGATAGGTATCGATTATGGCAGAGCATTGATGGTTAAAGCTGGATATTCAGGTAGCGGAATTAACGATGTTATTTGGATGGGGGATGTTGTAAATTCAGCGTGCCATTTATGCAATAAGGCAGGTAGAGATTATAGAAAAGTAATTGTGATTTCAGACGTTGTTTATAATAGTTTAAATGAGCATCATCAAAGTTTATTTTCAAGCTATTCCGATGGATGGGTGACTAGGTATGAAGGAGATATTATAAATACCAATATGAATGATTGGTATAATGAGAATTGTAAATAGATGTTGATTTGATACAGTTAAAAAATGGGAGCGTAAGCTGATTTTGTAGCAGTTCTTAAAGCCAATCCAGACTGCTATCGCAAATAGGTAGGAGTTCTCTTTCCTTTGAATTGCCGCTTAGTTTCGAGCAGGCAGCAGCCTATCGAAAGGCTAACGGACAGTATGTAAGGAAAAATCAGTGAAGAGATACCACTGTAAGGGTATTCATAGACCTTGATTAACAGTTAAATACGATAAGCGTATCATTAGAAATAGTGGTATGCTTATTTTTTTGTCCCTTTTTTGCAGATTTGTCCTTCCCCCCGCTTTCAAATATAATGAACGTATGGAAATGGGTTGGGACTGGCACTGGTAAAAAGAGTGCTCGAATTAACAGATGGGCATATCACTGTCGAGAGCAAGCCTCAGAAAGGTACAACTTTCACAGTATTTATGCCGATTGCAGAGAATGTGATGGATATGCAGCAGGACAGGACCGAGAAGGAAACGATTTAAATAGAAGAAAGCAGAGGTAATAACAAATGGTTGAGAATGAATGGAACGGAAGAGAATTTACATCGTTTGAATACAAAGAGATACAGGTTCCTGAAGATAAGGCTTCCTTTTATCTGGACTGCTATGAGAATTTTGGATGGACAGTGGATGATAAGTTTCCACCCCAGAGAACAGGTGAAAAGATACAGATTAAGATGAAAAGAAACCGGAAGATTGTGAATAAGGTCGAACTGACACGCCTGCAGCGCAATTTTGAGGCAAGCATGGACGAAATAGACAGTTTGGAGGCTTCAAAGACAAACGCAGCAACAGCACTTTCTATTGCGACCGGAGTCATAGGAACAGGATTTATGGCTGGCTCTGTATTTGCTGTAACAGCAGAGCCCCCAATTATATGGCTGTGCGTATTGATGGCGATACCGGGCTTTCTTGGCTGGATTCTGCCATATTTCGTATATCAGAAAACAAAGAGAAAGAAAGCACAGAAGGTTCAGCCATACATTGAAGAGAAGCATGATGAAATCTATAAAATATGTGAGAAAGGACATTCATTATTATGAGAGCAGCATTATATAACGGACAGAAAAGTATAAATTTTTAAAAATAAAATTCATAATTAATAATTTTCAAACAAAACTCAAGCATTCGTGAAACAAATGTAAGATAGAATATCTCCTGTAAGATATGAAGCGCAAAGAACAACAAACAGGAGGTGTCAATATGGCGGAATATCAATTAAAGCCCGGAAAAGTCGGACAAAAGGTGATAGACGGATATAAAAAGGTGGAAGAAAAATTTACAGATACCTTTTTGGAAAAGGATGAAAACAGTCCTTCCGGATATACATTGAAAACCGGCAAGACCGCAGAAAAAGTTACCGGAGCGTACCAAAGAATCGAGGAGGGTGTCGTCGGAGCTTACAAAAAAGTAGAAAATGCATTTGTAGACAATTTTTTAGAGAAAGTGGAGGAAAATGACAATGAAGAAAAGTAATTTTGTTGCAATGATTTTAGGAACTATCGGTATGGTATTTTTTGCACTGGGAATGTGCATGGCATTGATAGAGGAATGGGGAATGTTCAGGCAGGGAATTATGGCAGGTGTTGTAGGTCTTGTAATTCTTTTGATCACATTGCTGGTATGGAGAAGAATGGAAGGCAAGGAACCGATTAAGTTAAGTGGAAAAACGGTCGGAACTGTGGTACTTGCAATTTTTGGAGCCCTTCTCCTTGGCGTTGGAATGTGCTTTTCTATGGTATTCGGAAAGATGGTTTTGGGCGTAGTCATTGGACCTGTTGGAATTGTTGCACTGCTTATGTTAATTTCATTAACAAAGGGCTTAAAGTAAATATGAACTAAAAGAAATAATGTATGAGAAGGATGGCTGGGGTTTAGCAATGGTCATCCTTTTCTTTTTATTGTGAGATTAGACAAGAGAAACGCTCTAAAAATAATTAAAGAAGAGAGAAGATTCATGATCCGGAGCATGCACATATTTTGTCTGGAATATTGAAATGTCCCTGTTGTGGAAAGGGCATGTATGGAAACATTGCAAAAGCAGGGCGGAAAGATAAGAAAATTTGTTCTCGCTTGAGATGTTTGAGAACATTGCTTTTATCATGGCAAAACATGTGGATGCCTCCATTCAGGATACACCGGAGGAGTGGCTGGATCAGTTTAACACGTTTTCGATGTATACAGTTAGGCCTTTCGATGGCAGACTTAGAACTGCTGTCGATTAGCCTAATCAATGACATGTATGCAGAGAGCAGAAATGATGATTGTAAGTATGCAGAGCTTGCAACACAGGAGGATTTTGACCATTTCTAATTAGAAAATAAAAGCTCTCCATCTTTAAAAACCACGTGTGAGCGTTGCTTTATTAAAAGATGCAGAGCTTCTTCTTTTATTGAAGTTCACCGATTCCAAGACAAGCGCGAATGCCGGCGCAAGACCATGCACGGGAAACATTTGGATCGGTTATGTTACCTTCATCAATTGCAGGAAGATAATAAATCGAACTATAGAAAATAGAATATGAGGAATCACTTACTGTGCCATAATTTGTTGTTTCACCGATTTTATATGCTTCATATTGTTTGGTATCGGAACTATACAATCCCAAGTATCCTCTGGCAGTATAAATGATGCTATGGACTTTTCCGTTTCCATTGATGATAGCAAAGAAATGACCGGATCCGTCTTGCAAACTTGGTACTTCTGATAATTTTACCGTTTCATTGTAGGAATCTTTCAGGTTAACACCAGCAAGCCCATTACTGGCTAGGACATGATTTCCAGAAGAACTGGCAAGTGTTATCGCTCCACTAGAGGCTTTCCATTGCGTTGAACCTGCATATAATTCAGAGGTTACAGTTTGTACTGCTTCGTGCAGCATTCGAGTTTCTGCGATGACTTTATCTTTTTTCGCTTTTTCGATATAGCCTGTTAATGCCGGAATTAGTAGTGCGGCAAGAATTGCTAAAATTGTTAATACAACAATCAGTTCTACTAAAGTAAAACCACTTTTTTTACTTTTAGAATGTTTCATTTTGTAATGTCCCCTATGAAATAAAAATAGTATTTCTCTATTTAATAAGTATAAGGGATGCCTTAAAGGGTGTCAATGGGCAGATGTGCCTGACGATAAGGTGTTATGTTACTTGCTGGAAAGACAGCTTCAGGAAATTTCAACAAACATTTCAGTAAAATTTGAAATAGAAGTATGGTACAATAGAGAGAGTCTTGGGCAGGATTTGAAAAAAGGGGAAGAACTGTAAAAAGAGAATGCAAAGCCTTATGAGGGAGAGTTGAAAAAAGAATCAGTCTGGGCAACCGGAATTTTGAAGGAATATACAGATGAATTTTAACAAGAGAGAAGAGCAGTTTATGAACATTGGAACAGCAGCCAATGCCGTATTTCACATGCGGCAGGTAGAGGAAAAGGAATTAAAACGGGAAAAAATTGCATCATGGTATATTACAGTGCCGGGTATACCAGCGCAGGAAAAAGAGAAGCTTGAGAAGTCTCTGAAGTATAATGTCTGGAGCAGTCTGATTCGATTTGTGGTATTGTACTTTATTTTCTCCTGCATCTGGATCTTTGGAGTCGGGAGATATGATCCTTTTGAGAGCGTGACCGGTTATCGGTTGATGGGAAAGAGAACAGTCACAGCAGTTGTCCAGGAAGACGGCATGAGTGCGTCGCTTAAGGATCCCAATGAAGGGGAACATATCATCTATAATCTGACGGATCTCGGTATTGATCCGACGGGTTATACATATGGGGACAGGTTGAATACATACTGGTCAAGGGATGAGGAGAGTAATGTATATCGTCTGTTAACGGTGCTTCCGGAAAAAAAGGCATCTCACATCGAATGTATTTATGATGCATTTATGATAACAGGTTATCTGGGGATTATTGTGGTGGGACTTGCTATTTTTTTCATAAGGAGACGTATTTATATGGGATGGTTTACGCCTTTTTATTACAGAATGGAAAAATTCTGCTCAGATTATAAAGTGTATCAAAGGTATCCAGATTGCGATACAGTGGATGCATTTATTTCTTATGGAAATGATAACCCTTATGAATTTGCACGTCAGTTTGCGGCTACTCATCTGACGGTTGAGGAACGAAAGCAGAAGAGACGGACTATGGTAATCACTGTCGGTATCAGTATCCTGATCATGGCGGCTATAATTCTTGCAATAACGTTGATCGTCAGTGTGCAGACGGCCGTGGATAACAAGAAAAATGAAGCGAGAACGGTAAAGGTTTTAGAGGAACTTCAGCCGGCAATCGATGGTGAGGTGGAGCCGTTGGGGGATCAGTCAGAATATTATAATTTTGCAGACATGGTAAATAGAGCAAAAGAATCATTTCCGGGTGAAACCGTCTATTATAAATTGGTGACAACGGATGAATATGTGAGTTTGATTATCACAACCGAGAAAAAGAAAAATGTATATTTTGACAGGTACATGCCGGTAGATGGAAATGTCGGCGATGAAGATGTTGTCTATAAACTGGAAATTTCTATGGTATCGGATGCCATGCAGCCGGACGATATTTTGCATAATTATACGGGGATTCTGAAATAAAACAGTAATTCTGGGAAAGGAATATAAATGAGGATATTGATTACAGGAACAACAGGATTTGTTGGACATAAACTTAAGGCATCGTACAAGGATGCAATCGCTGCACCATCCCTTCGGAATGCAACACAGGACATGATCAAGAAAATAGTGGAAGAAAGTGAAGCAGATGTGGTTATCCATACGGCAGCAATCTCTGATATCGGGACTTGTCAGAAAGATCCGCAAAGCTCGTATTTTGCAAATGTGCAGATCCCGTTGTATCTGGCTGCTGCATGTAAGGACAGAAAGCTGATCTGTTTCAGCTCGGATCAGGTGTACAGTGCCTGCAAGGAAGAGGGACCGTACATAGAAGACGTGGTAAAACCGGGAAATATCTATGCAGAGCATAAGCTGGAGATGGAGGAGCGTGTGCTGGAACTGATTCCTTCCGCAGTTATGCTGCGGGCAGAATGGATGTATGACTATGTTTCGCCGAAGCCTAATTATTTTCTGAATGTGCTGCATGCCAGTCAACAGGTTTCCTTCAGTTCCAGACAGTTTCGCGGAGTCACATATCTGAAGGAAGTAGTTGAAAACATGGATCATGTGATGACATTGCCGGGAGGCACTTACAATTTCGGAAGTGAGACAACTCACTCCATGTATGAGATCACAGAACAGTTTTTGCAGTTACTTGGGAAAGATGTGCAACTGCAGGATGTACTCCCAAGGCATAATTTATGGATGAATTGTGAGAAGGCGAGAAAATACGGCGTGGAGTTCAGTGAAGTTTCTGATGGATTGAAGCGATGCCTGAATGACTATAAAACAGTAGATAAATAATAAATGGGGCACTGTAAAATAAGTCCCTAATATAAGAAACGCCAATTCCGGCAAATGTCGGTTTTGGCGTTTCTTTGTATTAACTTTTCTATTTCTAAGCAAGTCTGCATCTTTTGCAAAGTTTACAGCACGATACGGATTCTCATGATACTTTTTATCCGTCGTTTCTTTTTTGTACAT
>NZ_JBBMFC010000031.1:0-26486 GCF_040096225.1 Hominiventricola aquisgranensis
TTTACTGAATAAAATAAACGCAAGAGAAAAGTGGTGCCTGGCCTAACGGTCAAACACCACTTTGTCTACAGTCTGAAACCATCATTTTGATGGTATATCTGTTTTATTAATCAGGAAAGAAAAAGAGGATAAATCATGAAAACTTTGAACTGGGCAATTCTTGGAACGGGAACAATAGCTAACGAGATGGCAGCAAGCATGCAGAAACACGGACGACCTGCATATGCCGTGGGCAACAGAACCTATGAAAAGGCAAAAGCTTTTGGTCAGAAATACGGGATTCAGAAGGTTTATGCGGACTTTCAGGAAATGTTTATTGATCCGGAAGTAGATATTATCTATATTGCAACACCGCATAATAAGCATTTTGAATTTATGAAACAGGCACTGGAAAATGGGAAACATATTCTGGTAGAGAAGTCTATCACCCTCAACAGTGCAGAACTTGACGAGACCATGGCTCTGGCTAAGGAAAAAGGCCTTGTGATGGCAGAAGCCATGACAATCTATCATATGCCGCTTTATAAAAAACTGAGAGAAATCCTGGATGCGGGAACTCTGGGTAAAGTGAATCTTCTTACCATGAACTTTGGAAGCTTCAAGGAATATGATGAAAATAATCGGTTTTTCAATCGCAACCTGGCGGGTGGTGCCATGCTTGACATTGGTGTTTATGCATTATCTTTTGTTCGCTGGTTTTTGGATTCCAAGCCAGATCAGCTGTTGTCTCAGGTCAGAACTGCTTCTACAGGAGTTGATGAGCAGTCAGGTCTGCTTCTGACCAATCAGGAAGGCCAGATGGCGACCGTGATGTTATCTCTTCACTCCAAGCAGCCCAAGCGTGGCATGATATCCTGTGAAAGAGGATATATTGAGATTATGGAGTATCCAAGAGCAGGAGAAGCAAAGGTTACGTACACCGATACGGGTAAGACGGAGATAATAGAAGCTGGAGATAACGCAGACGCATTATATTATGAAGTGCTGGATATGGAGCATGCGATCATCGGCGGTGATGCTTCAGCTATGCAGTTAAGTTTTTCCAAAGATGTGATGGATCTGATGACAGCATTTCGTAAGAAATGGGGTGTGAGTTACCCGGAGGAAGAACGATGAAGTTAGCGGTATTTTTCCCGGGAATCGGCTATCACTGTGACAAGCCATTGTTATATTATGCAAAAAAACTGACACAGCAGTGCAGATATGAGGAGTGTATTTCACTGAGTTATTCTTATGACGGAGAAAATATCCGTGGAAATCAGCAGAAAATGCAGCAGGCATTTGAAGCACTGTATGCACAGGCAGAAGAAAAGCTTGCGGATGTAGATTTCGGAAAATACAGTGAGATCCTGTTTATCTCCAAAAGTGTTGGAACAATCATTGCTTCAGCTTATGCACAGAAATATAAAATCTCATGTCGTCAGGTGCTGTATACACCACTGGAACAGACCTATGCATTTCCCCATGAAGATGCCATTGCATTTATCGGAACCGCAGATCCGTGGAGTAATCCGCAGAAATTCGTGAAATTATCAGAACAGCAACATATTCCAATCTATACCTATGATGGGGCAAACCACTCCATCGAGGTAGCAGATATCATGAAAAATCTGAAAATGCTGACCGATGTGATGGAGAAAACAAAGGAGTATATGAATAATGAGCAAACCACTGATCGGCGTTATGCCATTATGGGATGAAGGTAAGAAGAGTATCTGGATGCTGCCAGGTTATCTGGAAGGAATCCGGGAAGCTGGGGGAGATCTGTACCGTACTAGATCAGATGGAACGTCAGGTGCTGGAATACGTCATCAAAGAAGATAAGGTAGTGCTCGGTATCTGCAGAGGAATTCAATACTTAAATGCCATGTTGGGTGGAAGTCTCTATCAGGATCTGAATGTACAGCATCCATCAAAGACCGAACACCATATGGAGCCGCCTTATGACCGGGTGATCCATCAGGTACAAATCATAGATGGAACACCGCTTCATCAGTTGTTGCAGGTAACAGAACTTGGTGTGAACAGTTATCATCATCAGGCAGTAAAAACTCTTGCGCCATCGCTGACTGTGATGGCAGAATCCGAAGACGGACTGGTGGAAGCTGTCTATATGCCGGAAAAAACCTATGTGTGGGCAGTCCAGTGGCATCCGGAGCTGTCATATCAGACAGATAAATACAGTCGGAAGATATTTGAAAGCTTTGTGGCGGCATGTTATCGGTCAAAAATGCGAGATAATGTGAGATAATCCTTATCTGGAACTGGAAGAACTGACCGCTTTGTGTTAAAATATTAAGCAGAATTTTACTTTTGGAGGTAGATAAAATGGCAGTACATTCAATTGATGCAGAAGACGATCAGTTTGCATATCGTTATGATACACAGTTGTTGATTGACAGAAGAGATAAGGACCTTGACGAGGATGAGATTGCAGAGTTTATCACTGAAAACTTTGAAGGAAACAGCCTGATCGCAGCAGGTGATGAAGATCTGGTGAAGATTCATTTCCACACTAATGAACCGTGGAAGATTCTGGAATATTGCAACAGTATCGGCGAGATCTACGATATTGTTGTGGAAGATATGATCCGTCAGGCGAATGGTCAGCAGGGCTGATGAAAAAGAATAAATATGAAATTGACATGTGCAATGGAACGCTCATGGATAAGCTGATCTCCTTTGCCATTCCGTTGATGCTGTCAGGTATTCTGCAGTTAATGTTCAATGCAGTAGATATTATTGTGGTTGGACGGTTCAGCGGAAGCCAGTCTCTGGCAGCAGTAGGTTCCACAACTGCACTGATCAATGTATTTACAAATCTGTTTATTGGAATTTCACTGGGAGCTAATGTGCTTGCAGCCAGGTATTACGCACTGGAAAAATCAAAAGAAATGTCAGAGACGGTTCACACAGCCATTGCATTTGCACTGATAAGCGGTGTGGGCATGGCAGTGATCGGACTTCTGATGGCAAAGCCTGCGCTACAACTCATGGGAACGCCGGATGATGTAATAGCAAAGTCCACTTTATATATGCGGATTTACTTCTGCGGCATGCCATTTTTCATGCTGTATAACTATGGTGCGGCGATCCTGCGAGCTGTTGGCGATACGAAGCGACCTCTTATTTTCCTGCTCATATCTGGTGTGATCAATGCCATACTGAATCTTTTTCTGGTGATTCAGTTTCACCTGGATGTGGCAGGAGTTGGTATTGCGACTGTGATCTCCCAGTTGATCTCTTGCATTCTGGTATTGCGGTGCCTGTATTGTTCGGAGAGCAGCTATCAGTTCCGACCAGAAAAATTGAATATCAGCTCCAGTTATTTGAGACAGATCTTTGAAGTTGGTATTCCGGCTGGGATCCAGAGTACCGTCATCAACCTGTCCAATGCTATGCTGCAGTCATCGGTTAACTCCTTTGGCTCGATTTCCATGGCAGGATATACAGCAGCCAACAATATTTTTGGATTTCTGTATGTGTCTATCAATTCCGTCACCCAGGCATGCATGAGCTTTACCAGCCAGAACTATGGTGTAAAAAAACTGAAACGAATGGATCGAGTGTTGATTGACTGTGCGATCCTGTCTGTTGTTGTGGCACTGGGGCTTGGAAGCATTGCTTATTTCTTTGGACCAGAGCTTCTGCACATTTACAGCGAACAGGAAGACGTGATCGCCTGTGGTATGGAGATTCTGTCCTACACAACTATGACCTATTTTCTGTGCGGTCTGATGGATCTGTTCCCGGGGGCTTTGAGAGGAATGGGCTATTCCACAGTGCCTATGATCCTGTCTATTATCGGAACCGTCGGCATGCGGATTCTCTGGATCTATGGACTGTTCCCGACACACCGGTCACTGGGATTCCTGTTTATCTCGTACCCGGCTTCCTGGATCGCAACCATTGTGATGCAGGTGATCTGCTTCTGGTTTGTGAGAAGAAAGATTCACAGGGAAAAAGACGGTTATTGTTGTCGATAGATATTATAGAAACGTATGACAGCTGAAAGGAAAACTAGATGATAAAAGCGATCGTATTTGACGTAGATGACACTTTATATGATTTATCAGGGCCTTTTAAGGAAGCATTCCACGAATTATATCCGCTGGAAGAACTTGATCTGGAAGGTGCATTTCTTGCCAGCCGCAGATACAGCGATTCTGTGTATGCGAAATCCTTAAGCGGCGAAATGTCCATGGAAGATATGTATGTTTATCGTTTTCAGAATGCATTCCATGATTATGGAAAGAACATGGATGCACAGGAAGCTCTGCATTTTCAGGAGATTTATGAGAAGCATCAGCATATGATTCATATGACAGAAGCCATGCAGGAATTTCTGAAAGAGCTTTCCGATAAGATGGTGCTTGGAATCATCACAAATGGACCTTCCGGTCACCAGTGGGATAAAATCCGTGCTCTGGAGGCAACCAGATGGATTCCGAAAGACCATGTATTTATATCCGGAGAATACGGAGTAGCCAAGCCGGAGCGACGGATCTTTGAGCTTGTGCAGGAAAAACTGAAGCTTCAACCCCAGGAGTTCTGTTATGTGGGTGATTCTTATGAAAATGATATCGAAGGTGCGAAGGGAGCCGGATGGAATGCCATCTGGTACAATCACAGAAATCATAGGCCAAAAGGAAGCGCAGAACCTGATTATATGGTGCGTTCAGAAAAAGAACTGCTTGAACTTCTCAGCCAGGTCGCAAGTGGAAAGTAACATTGTAAAAGCCATATATTTTTGATAAAATAAATACGGTAAAATAGTTTTCCAACAAAGATGGAGGATACCAACATGAATGAAAATATAAAAAAAAGAAATGAATGTCTTGCAAAAACAGTGATCAAAGGACTGGATTCCCGCAATATGACAGGATACTACGCAGAAAGCAAGGAAGAAGCCCTGAAAAAAGCTCTGGAACTGATTCCTGAAGGAAGTACCATTGCCATGGGTGGATGTATGAGTGCACATGAGATTGGGCTGATCGATGCACTGAAAAAAGGAAATTATAACTATCTGGATCGCGATAAGATGGAGCCAAGAGAGTCTCTTCTGGCATCTTATGATGCAGATGTCTTTTTGACCAGTGCCAATGCTATCTCCAATGATGGTATTCTGGTAAATATTGATGGAAATTCCAATCGTGTATCCTGTATTGCACAGGGTCCCAAAAAGGTAGTCTGTATTGTAGGAATGAACAAGGTCTGTGATGACCTGGACGGAGCTATGAAACGCGCTAGAAGTGTAGCTGCTCCAATAAATGCACAGCGATTTAATATCAAAACTCCATGTAAGGAAACAGGAAAATGCTTTGACTGCAAATCTCCGGATACAATCTGCTGTCAGTTTTTAATTACAAGATATTCCAGACATGCAGGACGAATCCATGTGATTCTTGTAAATGATAATCTTGGATTTTAAGAAGGTACATATGGAACAGAAACAAACGGATGTGGTAATAAAGACCCTGATTGAAAAACAGACGACGATCTCGACTATGGAGAGCTGTACTTCCGGTCTGATCGCATCCATGATCACAGATACGGAAGGTGCATCAACCATCTTTCCCGGAGGTTATGTGACTTACTCCAATGAGACAAAAATGCTTGTGGGTGTGGATGAACAGGTACTCCGTCAATATGGAGTCTATTCCAGAGAATGTGCACAAGCCATGGCGAAGACAATTCAGGAAAAGCTTCATACAGATATTTCTATCGGAGTCACCGGTACAACAGGGAATGTAGACCCAAATAATGCAGACAGTGTACAGGGGAAGATGTTTTTCTGCATTCGTATCCAGAATATGCCATATACTTATGAAGTAAATACAGAGGTGACAGGCAGATCCCGTCATGAGATCAAGCAGTTTTATGCAGATCAGATATTTGAAAAGCTGTCAGATCTGATCAAAAACGTATAAGGATAACTAAATGAAAGCAATATCAGTCTATGCACTCACAAGAGAACAGAACATCCATCATTTACAGAAGCTGGAGCGACAGTTATCGGAGCGCGACTATTTTCTGAAGATAAAGGAATGGGAACTGAACAGCATGAAGGGGCTGGTGAAACAGTTAGAAGGGCATATGAAGGAAGTCTATGCCCTTCGTTTTTTCTATTCCTTTCAGATTCCGAAGCTTGGCAAAGAATTTGACCTGCTCCAGATCAAGGAAGATCAGATTCTGAATCTGGAACTGAAAAGCGGGATTGTCTCTGATGAGGCGATTCGAAAGCAATTGATCCAGAATCGTTATTATCTGTCAGTGCTTGGCAGGACCATCCGTTCCTATACATACATCAGCAGCCAGAACCGTCTGGTTCGCCTGACCAATCACGATCATATCGTGGAGGCGGACTGGGAACAGTTGTGTCAGGATCTGCAGCAGGAGAGCGCTGATTATAATGGAGATGTTGAGGATCTGTTTCAGGCAGAGCTTTATCTGATTTCACCGATCACGGAGCCTGGAAGATTCCTTCGAAAAGAATATTTTCTTACTTCTCAGCAACGGGATATTGAGCGGCAGATCCTAAAGGGAATCCGACAGAAACATACAGGGTATTACTGGTTTATCGGCCTTCCAGGAACAGGTAAGACATTGCTTCTCTATGATCTGTCCATGAAATTGTCCGGCCATCAGAAAGTATGTCTGATCCATTGTGGAAGAGCAGGAAAAGAATGGCGGATCCTGCATGAACGGCTGCGGAGAATTGATTATCTGTCTGATGAGCAGATCCATGAAAATATGGATCTGTCAGAGTATAATGGAGTTCTGATTGATGAAGCCCATTTGCTGTCAGAAGAAAATCTGCAGATGATATTGCAGGCATGTGGTCAGCAACCGGTGATCTTTTCCAGCGACTGTGAAGATATGATCTCGCCGGAAGAACTTGACCGGAGTACGGTAAAAGCAATGAGACATCTGCCGGAGATGCAGACCTATCATCTGACCAATCGGATCCGAACCAATGCGGAATTGTCCTCTTTTATTCAGAATATGATGCATCTGCCAAAGCAGCACTATACAAGAAACTATCCGCATATTACCGTATTCTATGCCAACGATGAGATTGAAGCGGAGAATCTGCTGTGTGATGCCAGACGACAGGGATATTTCTATCCGCAGGATGAGATTCCTGATCATGGAATAGATTGCCTTGTTGTACAGCTGGATTCTCGTTATTATTATGATGAACAGCAATTTCTGCGGTCTACAAAGACAAAAAGAAGCGAACAATCTGATGTGAGAAAACTTTTTCATCAGTTGAATCAGGCAAAAGAGAGCCTGATACTTGTTATAAAAGAAAATCCAGCAGTATACGAGACACTGCTGGATCTGCTCCAGTAAAAAATTTTTTTGTGCAAATGATTGAATCATTTCTGAAAATGCTTTGATATACTTAGGGAACAGGTATGCGATACAATTCTGATGCACTGACCTGTTATTTTTTCAGATATCAATTACGAAAGAGAGTATAAGGTGTCATGGTAAAAATACTGATCGCGGAGGACGAGGAGCCGATTGCCAATCTGATCCGCATGAATCTGAAAAAGGCTGGTTATGCCTGCGAATGCGCTTATGACGGACAGGAAGCGGCTGACCGGATGGAGGAAGGACATTATGATCTGCTCCTCCTGGATATTATGCTGCCGAAGATCAATGGTTACGAGCTCATGGAATATGCTAAGAGCATTCAGCTTCCGGTCATCTTTATTACTGCTATGGACTCCACGGAAAATAAGGTAAAGGGTCTGAAGATGGGAGCAGAAGACTATCTGGCGAAGCCGTTTGAGATTGTAGAGCTTCTGGCAAGAGTGGAAGCGGTCTTGCGCCGCTGTAACAAGATTGGCCGTATGCTGCATATACTGGATGTGGATATTGATTTATCTTCCCGCACGGTTATGCAGGATAATCAGCAGATTCTTCTGACTCTGAAAGAATATGAATTGCTTCTGTTTTTTGCCCGCAATCCCAACATTGCCCTGTATCGGGAAGTAATCTATGAGCAGGTGTGGGAAAAGGAATATACCGGTGACAGCCGGACTGTAGATCTTCATGTACAGCGTCTGAAGAAGAAGCTGGGATGGGATAAACATATCTGTGCCGTGTATAAGATCGGATACCGACTGGAGACATGATTGTATGAAATTTTTCTGGAAGATCTATTTTTCATTTACAATTTTGTTCGTGCTGTCATTCAGTATCTTTGGAACATGGATGATCCAGAGAACTTTTGAGCATTCCTACCAGAAAGCGCTGGATGACGGAGAATGGGACAACCAGATGTTCCAGCTTGCTTTTGAGATGAATCTGAACAGTCTGGGTGTTATGTATCAGACCGATGAGTTGATTCCGGTCATGGGAGCCAATGTGACCCAGAACCTGTCTGAATCTGGAAATATTTACCGGATCTACAACAGTGAAAAGAAGCTGCTCTACGAAAGTGCCAATGCAAGTGCTCAGGACATGAAGGTACTTAATATGTTGGATGATGAGCATACCAGCAGCTATGAAGTATATCGGCTGGGAACCAAGACATGGCTTGTGTATGCCTGTCGCTCAGTGGTCAATGAGAAAAGCTATCTGTTGGAGAGTATTACTGATATTTCTTATATTTATCAGGAACGGGAAAGCAATTATGACTGGTATGTGGTCATGATGCTGTCACTGACTGCAGTTATGACAGTACTGGTTTTTGTAGTGACTCATTTTCTGACCATGTCCATTGCTCACTTATCTCATGCCACCCGACAGTTTACTTCAGGAGAACTGGATGCCAGGGCAATAGAACAGGGAGGAGATGAGATTGCAGAACTTGCCAGTGATTTTAACCATATGGCAGATACTATCTCTGAAAAGATAGATGAACTGAAGAGCCAGGCAAAGAAGCAGGAAGATTTTACTGCTTCCTTTGCACATGAACTGAAGACACCGCTGACCTCCATCATCGGATATGCAGATATGCTTCGTTCCACACCTATGACGGAAGAAGAAACTATGGAAGCCGCCAACTATATTTTTCAGCAGGGTAAGAGACTGGAAAGTCTGTCCTTCAAACTGCTGGAGCTGATCGTGACAGACAAGCAGCAGTACCAGTTCCGTATGATTTCCGTAGAACGATTGGTGAACGAGGCCGTAAGGCTTACCAGAGAGAAGAGAGAAGAACGGAAGATTGCTCTCCATCTTGGACTGGAAGAAGGAGAAATCTTTGGAGAACGGGACCTACTGTTATCTGTCCTTGTGAACCTGTTGGATAATTCCAGAAAAGCAGTCCGAACGGGCGGTCGAATCCAGATTCTTGGACGAAATTATGGAAAAACATATGAATTATGTATCAGTGACAATGGATGTGGTATGGATGCAGGAGAATCGCAACGGGTCACAGAAGCTTTCTATATGATCGATAAATCCAGAGCCAGAAGGGAGGGCGGTGCCGGTCTTGGTATGACGCTTTGCAGCCGAATCTTGGCACTTCACCATGTAAGATGGAAGATATTCAGCAAACCAGGTAAAGGAACGGTTATTGTAATCCGGTTTCACTGCGAAAGGGAGGCGACGGACGATGAATAAGCTCTTGAATCAAAAGCTTTTATTTTTGATCAGTCTGCTCTGCGTAGTGACCGTAACAGTAGGCGCAGTATTTCTCCCAAGATATTTAAGCCGTGGACTTGATAAAAGCCGTCTTAACAAGGTGACCGTATCAGACCGATCACACTTTTCTTATCTGGAGCAGAGCAGTGGTGGGATCATAGAAAATATTCAGGCACTGTCTTTTATGAAAAACGAAGCAAATCTGATGCTGCTCAGTGATATGAAAGCAGATACTGCACGTCTGAATACAGATCTTCTGGAAAATGTCTACAATCAGGCTATGATAGCTTCAGAGTATGGCATGCTCCCATGGTTAGGAGTAGGTGATTACAAAACGCTTCGAAAATCTTCTTATGATGTTGTCACAGACTGGGAGGATGATATTCGTTTTGCCAGATATTACAGTCTGACTTATGATTCTGATAATGATGAGAATACGAAAGAGCTGTTGAATCTATGGTTCCTCAGATTTTCTGACAACAATACATTTGATTATTATTTTCTGGTCGATGCGTCAGATTATACCATCTATTATGCGGAGATCCATAATGACTGGACTGCAGCAGAAGCAGAAGCCATGGAAATCATCAAAGCAGAATCCGGCGGAAATGAGATAAACATCACGATATCAGAAGGTATTGACCAGTCTGCGACTCTGGATGTAAGTGACAGTTCACTGGAAACAGGTGTGTTATGGTATTATAATGCAGAGTCGTGTCGGTATGTGGTCGGGGATTATACGAATTCTTATCATGCACTTTTGGTACTTCATTTTGAGGATGGAACTGTTTATATGGAAGAGACCCCTGTGGATAGTAATGCAACCGTATCAAAAAAAGGAATTGCCGTTGGAGTTCGCGGAGTACAGAGTAACCTGAATCAGTTAAAAAAATAAACAGGAAAAGAAAGATCCCGGAATTGATGTCCGATCATTATGGACTGGTAATTCCGGGATCTTATTATCAGATACTATGTGTTTTACAGGAAAATACGGAAGACGCCACATACTTTTCCAAGAATCTGTACATCATCCACAATGATCGGATCCATGGAATCGTTCTCCGGCTGGAGACGATAGTGTCCGTTTTCTTTATAAAAAGTCTTAACCGTAGCAGAATCATCCACAAGTGCAACGATCATTTCACCGTTAGATGCCACATTTTGCTGACGAACCATGATATAATCGCCGTCAAAGATACCTGCATTTATCATACTTTCACCTTTGACTTTCAGCATGAAGCAATCAGTGTTTGGCATATATTCTGCCGGGATCGGGAAATATCCTTCAATATGCTCCTGCGCCAGAATCGGCTGACCGGCTGCAACAGTACCTACCATAGGAACATTAACGACCTCACGGCGGGACAGATTAAAACTGTCATCCATGATTTCGATAGCTCTTGGTTTCGTCGGGTCTCTGCGGATATACCCGTTCTTCTCTAGTGTCTCCAGATGAGAATGGACAGAAGATGTGGACTTCAGGTGAACCGCTTCACAGATATCCCGCACTGCAGGCGGATATCCTTTGCTCAATATTTCAGATTTAATAAAATCAAGTATCTCCTGCTGCTTGGGAGTGATCTTTCCATATGCCATAAAGCTTATCTCCTTGTTGACCGAACATTAGTTTTATTTATTATAGCATAGTGTTTATTAAAAAGCAAACAAATGTTCATTGAATTCTTATTTAGATTACATCGCCGTGAAAATGTTCATTTTCCATAGAGTACTGTTCCTCGGTATATTCATTTCCGGTGATCATCATATCCAGCAGTGCTTTGGCAGCCGGAGACAGCGGATGAGATGGATTCTGTACAATACAGATCTCCCGTTTTGGAATTACAATATCCAGAGACAGTTGAATCAGTCCATAATTCAGTAAGAAGGATCTGGCAAATTTATAAGGAACAAATCCGATGCCAAGGTTATGCAGAACAGTAGGCGGGATCAGATCGTTGGAGTTTACTTCAATATTAGGATGAAGTTCAATACCATGATGTTTGAAGATGCTGTCCCAGAATTTTCGTGTTGTGGTTCCTTTTTCCATACACACGATGGGATAGGCAGTCAGCTCCTTGAGTGTCAGGGTCTTGTTCTGTAAAAAAGTGTACTGACTTCCAGCCACTACAATATCCTGAAAATCCGAAGTCTTAGTCACCAGAAAATGTTCTGCTCCGTCAAGTGGTGTGATCGACACAGCAAAATCAATGGTTCCTGCATTCAGTGCGGATAAGGACAGCGGTGTGGAGAACGCATGGATCTGCAGATTCACATTAGGATATTGCCGACGGAATGATTCCAGATAAGGCAGCAGATAATATCTCATGGTAAGTTCACTGGCTCCAATATTGATCTTACCACTTTGACAATTTACAAAATCCTGCAAAAGATTTCCGACTCTCGACATTTGCTGTACAGCACGGCTGATCTGACGGAAGAGCATCTGTCCCTCAGAAGTAAGTGTAACACCTTTACGGGAACGGATAAATAACTGACAATGTAGATTCTGCTCCAGATTCTGGATATATTTTGTAATAGTCGGCTGTGTCAGGCACAGATGCTGTGCAGCAAGGGAAATACTCTTCGCCCTGGCTACTTCATAGAAAATTTTATAATAATCAAAACTGATGTCCATTCCATTTACCCCTTTAACGTCAAAAAAATGTAGATGTAATATTCATAAAATCTATACTAATGGTCAAAAAAAACAATTATACATTTCTCTTCTTTCGTATTATAATAGGTAACAGGCTTTGAGGCAAGGACTTTAAAGCAAAGAATTCTTTAGAAAGGAAGTGCAGTTATGGGTAATTTAGGCGAAACACTGACTGAAGAGCTAACCTGTGAAACCGTCTTTTCAATCGGTGGAATCGGGATCTCTGAATCAGTTGTTGTCACATGGATTATCATGGCGGTATTTCTGCTGGCAGCATTTTTGCTGACCAGAAATCTGAAGGTGGAACATCCAAGCCGCAAACAACTTTTTTTAGAGTTTGTAGTGACCTGGATACAGGGCATCAGCGAGGGAATCGTTGGAGAAGAGGGAAAGCGTTATGCATCTTACCTGACTTCGGTCCTGATCTATCTTGGAATCGCCAACCTGATCGGTATCCTGGGATTTAAGCCTCCCACAAAGGATCTGAACGTGACAGCCGCACTGGCATTGATGAGTATTGTACTGATCGAGTATGCCGGTATTCATGAAAAAGGAGTAAAGCGGTGGCTGAAGAGTTTTGCAGAGCCGATCGCACTGGTCGCTCCGATCAACATCATGGAGGTGGCTATCAAGCCGCTGTCATTGTGTATGCGACTTTTTGGTAATGTACTTGGAGCTTTTGTTATTATGAAGCTGATCGAGTATGTCCTTCCGGTAGGTCTCCCGGTTATATTCAGTGCCTATTTTGATCTGTTTGATGGACTGATCCAGGCATATGTATTTGTATTCCTTACGGGACTGTTTATTAAGGAATCAATGGAGTAAAAAGACAAAAAGCAAAAGACAACGAAGGAAAAGGAGAATGTTATTATGTCTACATTAATCGCTATTGGCGCAGGTATTGCAGTACTTACTGGTATGGGAGCCGGTATTGGTATCGGTATCGCAACATCCAAGGCTACTGAGGCAGTTGCAAGACAGCCGGAGGCTGAAGGTAAGATCACCAAGCTTCTTCTGCTTGGATCCGCACTGGCAGAGGCAACCGCTATCTATGGTTTCGTAGTTGCTCTGATGATTATCATTATGTTGGCTTAAAGAAAGGCGGAACTTATCCATGTTAAGATTAGACTTTAATCTGGTCTTTACCATTCTTAATATTCTGATCTGGTATGTATTGATCCGCAAATTTCTGTTCAAGCCGATCAATAACATTATTACCAAACGGGAAGAAGCCCTCAATGCCCGTTATGATGAAGTAAAACAGCTTCAGGCTGAAGCCAAGGCTGAAAAAGATAAGAGTGTACAGTACCAGAATCAGATTGAGAGCGAAAAGGCTAAAGTAATGGCACAAGCTCAGCTTGATGCCCGTAAAGAGTTTGATCAGATTGTATCTGATGCTCATAAGAAAGCAGGCCAGATCATTGATACTTCTAAGAAAGAGGCTGCCCTTCAGAAAGAAAAAGTAATGAATAAGGCAGAACAGGAGATCCGTGGAATGATCCTGGAGGCTGCTGTGAAGTCTATGCAGTCTGAACACAATGACGAAGCTCTGTATGATGAATTTTTGACAAAAGCAGGTGAATCAACTCATGAAGAATCTTAATTCCTACCTGGATCGACTGACATCCATGCGTATGCGGCCGGAAGTGCTGCAGCATGCAGTCGATATTTTGAAAGCGGTTCCGCAGATTCAGACTGAGCTGGAAAATCCGGCAACCTCCCGTATGAAACGAGAGGATATCATTCAGGAAATTTTCCCGACAGAGTCCAGACAGTTTATCTATGGTCTGGTTGAAGATGGTGCCCTTGGATCTCTGGATGAGATCCTGAAAGCATACATGGAACTGTCGGATGAGGAGCGTACTCCTCTTTCCTGTGTTCTTGAATATGTAACAGAACCGGATGATGCTCAGTATGAAGGCATTATAAAATTTTTAAGACAGCAGTATCCAGAGAGAGTGCTGAACATTTCCCGTAAACAGAATAAAGAGCTTGGCAGTGGATTTATCCTCCATGCCGGCAACGAAGAGTATGACTGGAGTGCTTCCGGACGTAAGAAGGCTCTGCAGCAGAAACTGCAGTCCCTGGATATTTCCGGTGATGGCCCGCTGGTAGCACAGAAAGCAATCATCAGTATTCTGAAAGGAAGCATGGATGACGTCGATATTGCCAGCCAGGAGGTTGGTGTTGTCAGCCGTGTCGGTGATGGTATTGCCTACATTGATGGTGTAGATCATGCAATGTATGGAGAGATCCTGGTATTTGATAATGGTCTGAAAGCCATGGTGCAGGATGTGCGTGAAAATGAGATTGGATGTATCCTTCTTGGAAAAGATACTGAGATTGAAGAGGGAACCCGTGTAGCCCGCACAGGACGGATGGCTGGTATTCCGGTTGGAGATGGATATATCGGCCGTGTTGTAGACGCGCTTGGTGAACCTATTGATGGAAAAGGCAAGATTGAGACTACGGATTATCGTCCGGTAGAAGAACCGGCACCTGGAATCATTGATCGTAAATCTGTGGATACTCCGCTGGAGACCGGTATTCTGGCAATTGACTCTATGTTCCCGATTGGTCGTGGACAGCGTGAGTTGATCATCGGAGACCGTCAGACTGGTAAGACTTCTATTGCTACAGATACGATTCTGAACCAGAAAGGAAAGAACGTTATCTGTATTTACGTGGCAATTGGCCAGAAAGCATCTACAGTATCCAAACTGGTGCATACATTTGAGAAGCATGGTGCTATGGATTACACGATTGTCGTATCTTCTACAGCAAGTGATCCGGCTCCGCTTCAGTATCTGGCTCCATATTCAGGAACCGCACTGGCAGAGTTCTTTATGCACAGAGGTCAGGATGTACTGATCGTATATGATGACCTGTCCAAGCATGCAGTGGCCTATCGATCCCTGTCCCTGTTGTTGGAGCGTTCTCCGGGACGTGAGGCTTATCCAGGTGATGTATTCTATCTGCATTCCCGTCTGCTGGAACGTTCCAGCCGTCTGAGTGACGAAAAGGGAGGCGGATCCATTACAGCACTTCCGATCATTGAAACACAGGCTGGTGATGTATCTGCATATATTCCGACCAATGTCATCTCCATTACGGATGGTCAGATTTTCCTGGAGAGTGACTTATTTAACGCAGGTATGCGTCCGGCAGTCAATGTTGGTCTGTCTGTCTCCCGTGTAGGTGGTGCAGCCCAGACCAAGGCAATGAAGAAGGCAGCCGGAAGTATCCGTATTGATCTTGCCCAGTATCGTGAGATGGAAGTATTTACCCAGTTCAGTTCTGATCTGGATGCTATAACAAAAGAGCAGCTGGAATACGGAAAACGTCTGATGGAGTTGTTAAAACAGCCATTGAGCGAGCCGCTTTCCCTGCATGCACAGGTGATCACGCTGTGTGCAGCAACTCATAAGCTGTTTTTGGATGTTCCTGTGAAAGAGCTGAAAAAGTTCCAGAAAGATATGCTGGCATATCTGGATCAGAAGCATCCGCAGATTGGAGAAGAGATCGAAGAGCTGCACAGCTTAAGTGATACTCTGATCAACAAGATCATTGATGCAGTAAAGGAATACAAGAGTCAGGTGGTGAAGTAGTATGGCAGGACTGCGAGAGATCCAGAACAGGATCAAAAGTATCCAGGATACGAGAAAAATCACCAATGCCATGTACATGATCTCCTCTACCAAGATGAGAAAGGCTAAGCAGGATCTGGAAAATACGGAGCCGTATTTCTATACCCTTCAATCTATGATGGCACGTCTGCTGCGTCATCTGCCGGATGTCAGCCATATGTATTTCGAGAAGGAAGAAAAGGAAGAACTGGACCATCAGAAAAAAGTGGGACTTCTGGTTATTACCGGTGATAAGGGTTTGGCTGGTGCTTATAACTACAACGTACTGAAGCTTGCCCAGGAATTTCTGGATGACCAGGACCAATGGGCAGAGTTGTTCGTTGTTGGAGAACTGGGACGACAGTATTTTACTGGTCAGCATGTGCCTATTCAGGAAAATTTCCAGTTTACCGCACAGAACCCGACCTTCAGCCGTGCCCGCTGGATCGCAGAGACACTTCTGGAAAAATTTCAGTCAGGAGAGCTGGATGAGATCCAGGTTATTTTCACACGGATGGAGAACAGCATGACCAGTGTTGCTGAAGTGCGGAAGATGCTTCCTATGGATAGACCTCTTATGCCGAAGATTCCTATGGATGTGTATCATGAAGAGTTCCTGGCAATTCCAGATGCTCAGACCGTTGTGGACAGTATTGTTCCAAACTACATTTCCGGTTTTATCTACAGTGCGCTGGTTGAGTCCTTCTGTAGTGAACAGAATGCACGTATGCAGGCAATGGAGTCCGCGACCAACAATGCAGATGAGCTTCTTCATGACCTGAGTATCATGTATAACCGGGCCAGACAGGCTGCCATTACACAGGAGATCACTGAGGTATGCAGCGGTGCCAGAGCTCAGAAGAACAAGAAACAATAAACTTTACTATAAAACAAAGGAGATACATGTGTGATGGAAAAAGGTAAGATCATACAGGTTTCAGGTCCTGTTATCGATGTTTTATTCGAGAAGGGCAATCTCCCTCATATAAAAGATGCACTGACTGTTGATAACCATGGCAAAAAATGTGTCATGGAAGTTGCAAAGCATATGGGTCATAATATTGTCCGTTGTATTATGCTTTCAGCCAGTGAAGGTCTCTGCCGTGACATGGAGGTCACTCAGACTGGTGCAGGTATCACAGTTCCGGTAGGAGAGAAGACCCTTGGTCGTCTGTTCAATGTGCTTGGAGAGACTGTTGACGGTGGGGGAGAGATTACAGATTCAGAAAAATGGTGTATCCATCAGGATCCGCCTTCATTTGAAGATCAGAGTCCGGTCGTTGAAATTCTGGAGACAGGTATCAAAGTTATCGACCTTTTAGCTCCGTATGCAAAAGGTGGTAAGATTGGTCTGTTCGGTGGTGCCGGTGTAGGTAAGACCGTATTGATTCAGGAGTTGATCCGAAATATTGCAACTGAGCATGGTGGATATTCTATCTTTACCGGTGTAGGAGAGCGTTCCCGTGAAGGTAATGACCTCTGGTCAGAGATGAAAGCATCCGGTGTATTGAATAAGACCGCTTTGGTATTCGGTCAGATGAACGAGCCGCCTGGAGCACGTATGCGTGTGGCTGAGACCGGACTTACCATGGCAGAATATTTCCGTGATGAGATGCATCAGAATGTGCTTCTGTTCATCGATAATATTTTCCGTTTTGTACAGGCTGGATCTGAGGTTTCCGCATTGCTTGGACGTATGCCGTCCGCAGTAGGATATCAGCCGACTCTGGCAACTGAGATGGGTGAATTACAGGAGCGTATTGCATCCACAAAAGAAGGTTCCGTTACCTCTGTACAGGCTGTATATGTGCCTGCAGATGACCTGACAGACCCGGCTCCGGCAACTACATTTGCTCATCTGGATGCAACCACTGTACTTTCCAGAAAAATTGTGGAACAGGGTATCTATCCGGCTGTTGATCCGCTGGAATCTACTTCCCGTATTCTGGAAGCAGATGTGGTTGGTGAAGAGCATTATGAGACTGCCAGAAGAGTACAGGAGATGCTTCAGAAGTATAAAGAGTTGCAGGATATTATCGCTATCCTTGGTATGGAAGAGTTGTCTGAAGAGGATAAGCTGACCGTTGCCCGTGCAAGAAAGGTACAGCGTTTCCTGTCCCAGCCATTCCACGTAGCTGAAAACTTTACCGGTGTTCCCGGTAAATACGTACCACTGAAAGATACCATCAAAGGATTCCAGGCTATTATCAATGGTGAGATGGATCAGTATCCGGAAGCAGCATTCTTCAATGTAGGAACCATTGATGAGGTGGTTGCAAAGGCAAAGACCATGGCAACTTCTATTTAGAGGTGAAGACATATGTCAAAATTTTACTTAAAAGTCATATCCAGTAACCGTATTTTTTATGAAGGATTCTGCACTTGTCTGATCATTCCGTCTGTGGACGGTGAGAAAGCGATCATGGCTCATCATGAGGAAGTCATTGTTGCAGTTGACAATGGTGAGATGAGAATGCAGAAGGAAGAAGGCGGTGAATGGAGCTATGCAGTTCTTGGAAAAGGATTCTGTATGGTTGCAAACAACCGTGTGACTGTTCTGGCTGATACGGTGGAGCGTCCGGAAGAAGTAGATGCCAACCGTGCAAAAGAAGCTCTGGAGCGTGCTCAGGAGCGACTTCGTCAGAAGCAGAGTATTCAGGAGTATCATATGACGCAGGCTGCTATGGCGCGTGCATTGACACGACTGAAAGAAACCGAAAAATTTGTTCGATAAAGCTGTCAATGATGGCAGAGTTACTAAACAAGACGAGTTTGTGGAATGTAAGATCACCACAGACTCGTCTTGTTAGCCTGTAAAATGATCATGAATTCGAGAACAAAGAAATGAAGCAATTTTTATGGCACCAGTACCGGGTGCAGATCACAAAGAAGAATGTAAAAAGAACAAATATGAGGATCCATCAGGATGATCCCACATTGATCCTTATGTCCATTCCCTATGGCATGAGTTATGATGCAGGGCTCCATACACTGGAGCAGCCCCGCATCCGCCAGTGGCTGAAAAATTATGAGCAAAGGCAGATCACCATGCCAACGACAGAAGACCGGCTGGAAAAAGAACGCCAGAAAAGACTGCATGCAGAAGAGTATCGTCAGAAATTACTTGCGGTCATTCCAGGAATGTTCCGAAAATGGGAACCGATCCTGGGGGTACAAAGTGCCAAAGTAACGATCCGTCCTACTCGTTCCCAGTGGGGAAGCTGCAACACCAGAAATGGGAATATCTCCATCAGCCTGTGGCTTGGTGCTTACTCGGAGGAATGTATTGAATATGTAGTGGTTCATGAGCTGACTCATCTGCTGGAGCGAGGACACAATGCAAGGTTTTATGGATTGCTCGATCAGCATTATCCTGACTGGAAAACTTGCCGGGAACGGCTAAAACAAGATCCATAATAAATTTTTAACAGATTCTTAACAGATTTTTAGCAAAGAAACGGACATATTTAGATTATTATCCGTTTCTTTTTTTTATAACTTGTTTTATAATGTTCCGAGAGTGGATTTAAATGAAATCAGAGTGTGAGATATGAGGAGGAAATAAACTATATGGAACAGCTTCATGGACTGAAACAGTCAGAAGTAACAGAATCTCGTGAAAAATATGGAAGTAATGTGATCCCGGATTCAGAGCCGACCACATTCTGGAAAGAATTCCGGGAGACTTTTCAGGATCCTATGATCCGTATTCTGGTAGCGATCGCACTGTTGATGATCGTCATGTTTTTCTTTGGTTATGCACAGATTTATGAACCGTTGGGAACCATCGTGGCAATTCTGGTGGTTGCTTTTGTGACGGCCAGAACCGGTGTGGCCAGCGATTCTAAATACCGGGATCTGAAAAATTCTGTAAAAAAAGAGCAGAGTAAAGTATACAGAGATAGTATTATACGTATGATCGATTCGGATGACATTGTAGTTGGCGACCTGGTGTTGCTGCAGGCAGGAGATAAGATTCCTGCTGACGGTATTCTGGTATATGGACATCTCAGTGTAAATAATGCTGCGCTGAACGGCGAGACAGAGGAATGTCATAAAGAAGCTGTAGATAAAGATCAGCCCTTTCCGGAACAGATCACAGGTGACACCTTTGTGGATGGATTTTCTCTTTTCCGGGGAGCTATCGTTTATGATGGTGAAGGCGTATTACTTGTGAAGAAGACTGGTCTTCAGACCATGATGGGTCATATGGCACTGGAAATGCAGGAAGAAGAACCCGCATCACCACTGCAGGTAAAACTCTCTATTCTGGCAGGACAGATCTCCAAGATTGGCTATACTGGTGCTGTAGTGATTGCCCTTCTGTATATGATTCATTTTGTGATTCTGGCAGGCGGTCCTGCAGCTTACATGGTACAGGGCTGGCAGAATATCTTCATGGATGTGATCAATGCACTGACCCTCGCTATTGTGATCATTGTCTGTGCAGTACCGGAAGGACTTCCGCTTATGATTTCCCTGGTACTGATGCAGAATACCAGCAAAATGCTGGATCACAATGTTCTGGTTCGAAAAGCAGAAGGAATCGAGACCGCAGGTGCTTTGAATATTCTGTTCAGTGATAAGACTGGAACCATCACAAAAGGCGAGATGGAAGTGGTTCAGTTTTTCAGTGGTGATGGAACGATCATTGACACTAAACAGATTAATAATTACCCTGACATACGTGAGAAACTTCATGTTGCGATTGGTAAAAATACTTCTTCCATGTTTGATGAACATCATCGTGTCATCAGTGGAAATGCTACAGATCAGGCATTGATGAAGTTTTTAGGAGAAGATTCTTATCTGAAAATGAAGGAAGATCCATCACTGGAAGTATTTGCCTCTCAGAAATTCAATTCTTCCAATAAATTCAGTCAGGCTCAGATCGGTGGACTGACCTATTATAAAGGTGCACCGGAAAGATTACTCCAGAAGGCTGACCGTTATATGGGAACTGACGGGCAGCTCCATCCGCTGGATCTGTCCTGTATCAATCAGCGGATCGATACTCTGGCAAAAAAAGCCATGCGTGTGATCGCATTTGGATATTCTGAAGAACCTTTGCAGGAGAACTGTATCTCTGGAAATCTGGTACTGATCGGTATGGCAGCCATCCGCGATGATGTAAGACCGGAAGCCCGTATTGCCATCCATGATGTACAAAAAGCTGGTATTCAGGTAGTTATGATCACCGGTGACCGGCTGGAGACTGCATCCGCCATCGCCAAAGATGCAGGTCTTGTTCATTCGGATGAGGATGTCTGTCTCACCTCGACCATGTTAAATTCCATGAGCGATGAGGAAGTAAAGAAGATCCTGCCGCATATTCGTGTCATTGCCAGAGCACTTCCTACGGATAAGTCCCGTATGGTCCGACTCTGTCAGGAAGAAAATCTTGTGGTCGGTATGACAGGAGATGGAGTCAACGATTCCCCGGCACTGAAACGTGCTGATGTGGGATTTGCCATGGGAAGCGGAACAGAAGCTGCAAAAGAAGCAGGAAAAATCGTGATCCTTGATGATAATTTTAACTCCATCAAAGATGCGATTCTCTATGGAAGAACCATTTTCCATAATATTTTAAAATTCTGCAAATTCCAGCTGGTCATCAATGTAGCAGCTGTGCTGGTCAGTGCGATTGCACCTTTCTTTGGAGTGGATGAGCCGTTGAAAGTGACTCACCTGCTGTTTGTCAATCTGGTCATGGACGGACTGGGAGCTATGATGCTTGGCAACGAACCGGCTCTTCCGGAATATATGGATGAAGCACCCAGAAAGCGGACCGATCCGCTGGTCAGCCGTTCTATGATGTATCAGATCGGTATTATGGGAATCTGGTTAACGGTACTCAGTTTATTTTATCTGACCTCAGACTGGACAAGAAGCTTTTTCGAGACTGATAAGCAGTTCCTTACTTCCTATTTTGTTCTGTTTATTGCCAGTGCACTGTTCAATGGTTTTAATGTGAGAGACGATGGTTTCCGGATCTTTGGACACCTGAAGGAAAATCCAGATTTCCTCAAAGTGTTTTTCCTGATCCTGTTTATTCAGTTTGCCATTATCAATGTATCCTTACTGCCGGTCAAAGCGTTTACATTTATCAGTGCAATGTTCAGCTGTGTTCCTTTTGGCGTTCGCGGCTGGCTTCTGGCTTATTGTATGGCCTTTACCATGATCCCGGTAGATATGATCCGGAAGGCAGTTATGCGGATATTCTATAAATAACAAATTGTGGGAATTCTTCAGAATTCTTTGGATTATCTTAAGATCCATCTGGCAGGGAATATGCTACAATCATTGCATGTGGCAGTTTTATATCAAGATGAATATTTAATGAGATCAGATGGCAGATTTCTTCGTCTAATATTCAGAAGAGTGGCTCACGGGGACACAGGTCAGATACAATCACGACATATGATCATACTGGCTGGCAGATCCGTTACACGGAATGTACAGAAGAAACAATACGAGGGAGAATCATGGGAAGATATCAGTATACAGCAGAAAATGATGATTATGAGGCAGATCTGGAACGGATCCGTATCTCACGAAAGCGCAGAAAAGCCAGAAAACGCCGGGCAAAACGGATGGCGCAGCTGGGAAGATTAAGTGTAAGAATTGTGTTCCTTGTTATCGCAGGCTGGATCTGTCTAAACCTGCTTCGTTCCAATGCAGTAACGGCTCATGCGGATGGAAATGAAAGTGAAACTACCTCTTTGATTGCTAAGGTTGAACAGCAACTCTTCGGATTCATAGAAAAAGAAACCCTGGTTGAGAAAATTCCAGCTCCAGTGTCCCGGACAGAAGAGGAAGTTTTAGAAGTTCTGTCCGCCAAGGCAAAGACTGATGCACAATATGCCTACATAATAGAGCATGCCTCCGAATATCCGTCTGCCATGCTGGCTGCACTGGCAAATAATCCGGAAATGCTGGATTTTGTATCCGGCTATCTGGAACAGACATCAGTTTCTTCCAATGCGTCACTGACGAAAAAGGAAAAGAAAGAAACTTATCCATTATTGATCCAATGGGACAGCCGCTGGGGTTATATTCCTTATGGAAGCAGCAATATTGGTATCTCCGGCTGCGGTCCTACCTGTCTGTCCATGGTAATCTACGCTCTGACCAGAGATGCGAGTACAACACCTGCCCAGGTTGCCGCTTATGCGGAGAGTGCCGGTTACTATATTGAAGGAACCGGTACCGCCTGGGCATTGATGACAGAAGGCGCTGCTTATTTTGGTATCACTGGAACCGAAATGTCTCTGGATAAGGATTTGATGAAAAAAAGACTAGATCAGGGACATCCTATTATCTGTGCCATGCGCCCAGGGGATTTCACTGCAGCCGGACACTTTATCATGATCTATGGGTATGAAAAAGACGGCTTCCTGATCAATGATCCAAATTGTATCAGCAGAAGCCGCCAAGTATGGGATTACGATACCTTAAGTAGTCAAATCAAGGATCTGTGGTATTTTTCTAAATAATCTATTGTCAGATATTTGACACCGGTTTTTGCCGAAAAACGAACAGAAATACAAGTACTGCACCTGAGACTGCCATTACAAGTCCAGCCAGATTCATGACAGATACACCTGCCTGATCAATCAGAAATCCCCCAAGAAGGCTTCCTATGACGCCTCCCAGGGTATTGGTTCCGGTCATAAGTGCCTGTCCCTTGAATTTATCCCGTTCCTCCATTACCTCATTCACATAATAGACAGAGGCCGGAATGTAAATGGCAAAGGATCCCATCTGCATGACTGCAGCTATGGTCATCAGTGCAATATTTCCTGCTGCAAAATATCCAAATGCTTTCAATATAAAGAATACACTGGAGACCACCAGCAGGGCAGAACTCTTCACATGCTTCACGATCCGGGAGAACAAGAACATTACAGGAATCTCCGTGATCGCTGCAATGGCCAGAAGCCGTCCCAGGTCTGCGGAAGTTCCACCTACATTCGTAATAATCTGGATCATGTAAGAATTATTCATATTATGAAACGAAAATATAAGAGTAATTCCTGCTAAAGTTAACATAAAATACTTATATCTACCAATAAAGAAAATGATGGATTCTTTTTCTTTGGATTCCTGTGATATGGTATGTGAAGGGGTATCCTGCAAGGATTTTGCACATACTTCTTCCGCAGCTTCCTTGATGATCGGCATGGAAAATACAGTTGCACTGATGATTGTTACCATTAAAAATCCTGCAACTAGAATCACGGAACAACCGTATCTCTCAACCAGCCCCCCAAGTAGATAAGAGGCAGCAGCGTAGGAGAGGGAACCAATGCCTCTGGCTGCACCAAAATCCACATTGATTCCTTTATTTACATAGTAAACACTGACGGAATTGATCAGTGGCTGAATGACCTGCAGGAGTGTATCTGTCATCAGAAAGAGCAGTACTACTGCAAAAAACAGATTCGGCAGTACATATAAGAATAAAACCAGCAGCGCCATGATAGCAGCCAGAATACCGGTCAGTTTATGTAGAGTAATGGTTTTTGACCAGTCAACAATGGATGCAAATACCGGTTGCAGTACAACGCCCAGAATATTTCCGGCTGCAATAATCACGCCGATCTGAGAATTGCTGAAACCTCGATCCAGCAGAAATACTGTGGCAAAGCTATAGATGATACAGAACGATGCCCAGTAAGCTCCTTGTAAGATACAATATTGAAAGGTCATTTTATTTGTATTGATCTTCATAAAATTCGTTTTACTCCTTTTCACGCAGCTGCACAATCCGGGCTGCTTTTCGTTTGTTTTCTTCCTTCATAGCTGCATAATGTTTTCTGGTTGTATTTACATTTTTGTGTCCCAACACATCCGCAACTAGATAAATATCACCAGTTTCCTGATATAAAGTCGTACCATAAGTACTCCGAAGCTTGTGCGGCGTAATTTTCTTTACCGTGGCAGTAGAAGCATATTTTTTCACCAGACGTTCCACAGAGCGAACCGTGATCCTTGTATTTCTCTGAGAAATAAACAGCGCATTTTCATTCCCTGGTTCCGGTTCCATCAGAAGTCGTTCATCCAGATAATTCCGAAGCATTTCTTCCACTTCCTCACCAAAATAAACAATATCCTCATTCCCGCCTTTTCGGATCACACGCATGGCACCATTGTCAAAATCCAGATCTGAAATATCCAGACCGACCAGTTCTGTCACTCGAACACCCGTTCCAAGAAGAGTGACAACGATTGCCAGATCTCGCAATTTGTTCCGGTCATGCCAGACTTTCTGCTGTTTGGTCAGCTTTTCACCAGATTCAATATTGTCGATGAGCTGGGCGACCTCATTGGCATCCAGACGGATGATATTTTTCTCCTTTACACGGGGAACATCCACTACAGACGGCGCATTTTTCTCAATCATTTCTTTCTTATGAAAATAACCGAAAAATGTATTCAACGTGGCCAACTTTCTGGCTTTTCCCTCCTCATGATTCTGATAGAGCTGTCCATCCTTTTCATAATAGGTCAGGAACGACAGATATTCCTCAATATCCACCGGTTGAATCATGTCCAGGATCGACACCGGAAGAGTATGGATATCCTTATCCTTAAAATACGGATTCGTAGTTTTTAAGAAATAAAAGAAAGTACTGAGATCATAGGCATAATTCCGACGGGTATTGGTTGCCTTTTTGATCTCCATAGCGCGGAAAAAATCTCCGGCGAATGCAGGAAGCTCAGCCTGCAGTTCACGAAGCTTCAATGTATTCTTACGATCAAGTTGTTCATGATAAGTCATAGACATAGTAGTAAAAACTCCTTCAATACATAATTATAAAGTAGTGGATGAAAATATACAAGAACCAGATAAAAAGTGGTTGTTTATGCTGTCATTGTGTTTTTTGTCTAACACGTCGTAAAACTGCCATTTTGCGACGTGTTATATTATTATACACAGCCACAAGTATTATATTATCTTTTCAGTGTTCATAAAGTCATGCAAACACTAACTCTCTTTTATTTCTATTTCCACTTTCAATTACACCATGATTGCATCCATTATTTTTTCAAGTTTCAATGACCGTGCATTATATCTTTGGGGAAATGTCATTGTATATTTTGCTGGGGTACGATCTGAATATCCATGTAAATAAATTCCCCGTCCATATTTTTGTTAATTGTTCCGTCTGATGTTCCAATTAGTTCTTCTATTTTTTCTTTATTTTTCATATTTTACACCTTAAAATTGACAATAACGCATTATTTTAGCACAATTTAATGTGTAATTCTGCTTTTCCAACCACAGCTTTTCTTCCTCATTTTCAGGAATGTCAATCCGCTCAATCTTAAAAATAAAGGGGCGTGTGCTGTCATTACAGCAGATGATCATCATTCTGCCGTCATTTGTCCACTTGCGCATAATGGGGCCGCCATGCAACGCTGTATAAACATATCGGCTGATGGCACCCTATTTGCTGACTCTTTTTTTAGTTATTGTTGGTTGCCTGTGGCATGAATGGAATTAAAGCATTTGCCAAATTATGATGTTGTATAAATAAAGTTGACACCTTATTCTCAAGGAATTCATGTATAATAAAAGAGAATAAGGAGGAACTCTC
>NZ_JBBMFC010000032.1:0-24392 GCF_040096225.1 Hominiventricola aquisgranensis
TTCTGACATCATTATATCAGAAAAGCGGTTCTAACAATAGCAAAACCCCGCAAAAGCGGGGCTTTGTCTACAGTCTGGAATGTAATTACTCTGTTAGTAAATTGACACAAGTTGGCTGTAGAGTATAATTATAGTAAAAGTACAGCAGAAGCTGTCGCAAAGATAGTTATAAAAATGTTGTAGGGGTATTGAACATTAATGAATGTAAAATTAAAATCTGGAAGCAAGCAAGCAATTATAGCCTGGAGGATGGGAGAAAGATGAAGAAGTGCAAATTAGTACAGAATATAATGAATTTCAAATTTTGTTACATTATATTTTGCACAATGATATGTTTAATGGTTTTATCCGTTCCTACATTTGCCAAAGAAAGCTCTGACAATGTTATCCGGGTAGGATCTTTTGAGGAAACTTATAATGTAGTCAACGAAAAGGGAGAAAGAAGCGGCTATGGTTATGAGTATCTTCAAGATATAGCAGGTTATGCAGGTTGGAGCTATGAATACATAACAAGTAATTGGGAAGATTGCTTTACACAGTTGGAAAATGGAGAGATTGATATTCTTGGTGGCATTTCCTATACAGACGAACGTGCTGAAAATATGCTTTTTTCCGATATGCCTATGGGGGAAGAGAAATATTACATCTATACGGATGCATCCAATATGGATCTTACAGCAGGAAATCTGGATTCTTTTGAGGGAAAAAATATTGGTGTATTTAAAGGTCTTATATTGGAGGATATGCTTAATGAATGGGAATCAAAATATGGTCTGCATACGAAGCATATCAATGTTTCTAATACATCAGAAATTATGGAAAAACTGTCGAACCATGAAATTGACTGCTTCGTTTCAGTAGAAGAATCCCGTTGGGAAGAATCTGATATTTCGCCTGTTACAAGTATTGGAGAGACAGAAATCTATTTTGCCATAAATCCCAAACGTCCGGATATCAAAAAAGCACTGGATAGTGCTATGCGCAGAATCAAGGATGACAATCCATTTTACACGGATGATCTTTACAGGCGTTATCTTTCTGCACAGAGCAGCTCGTTTCTTTCAAAAGAAGAAAGGGAGTGGATCGGGCAGCATGGAGCAATCCGGATAGGGTATCTGAATCAGGATGGAGGTATCAGCAGTGTAGATCCATCAACAGGCAAAGTGACAGGTGTTATCACAGATTATGTGGATCTTGCCCAAAATTGTCTGCAAGGTCAGACTCTGGAATTTGAATTAAATGGATATGATACAAGAAGTGAACTGCTTCAGGCATTGCAGGATGGAAGAATAGACCTGATTTTTCATGCAAACCAGAATCCATACTTTGCAGAAACAAATGGATTTGCTTTGTCGGATACGCTATTGACTCTCAATATGGCAGCAATTACGGCAAAGGATTCTTTTGATGAAAATAAAGAGAATACAGTTGCCGTTGAAAAAGATAATTTTGTATTGAAAGCATATCTTTCATACAATTATCCGCAATGGGAGGTTGTGGAATATGAGACATCAGATGCAGCAGTAAAAGCAATGCAGAAAGGGGAGGCAGATTGTATTGTAAGCAATTCAGGTACTGTTTCAGACTATTTGAAAAATAATAAGCTTCTTAGTGTTTTTCTGACAAAAGAAGCTGATGTTTCATTTGCTGTTCAGCAGGGAGAACCGGTTCTTTTGTCCATTCTGAATAAAACACTGACATCTATGCCTACAGCTCAATTTTCGGGTGCAGTAGTTTCGTATAATGTTTCCTCACGAAAAGTTACAGCGAAGGATTTTATTCAGGACAATTTACTGACAGTTTCACTTATCGCTGGAATTTCTTTTTTTGTTGTCCTGTGTATAATTCTTGATTCTTTGAAAAAATCAAAACGTGCGGAAGAAAAATCCAAGAAGTCTGCTGAGCAGGCATTGAAGCTGAATCAGGAGCTTGAAGAAAAACAGCAGGAATTACAAAATGCACTTGTAGAAGCACAGAGTGCCAATAAGGCTAAGACTTCCTTTTTAAATAACATGTCTCATGACATCAGGACACCGATCAATGGCATTATGGGCATGCTTACAATTCTTGAAAAAAGCGGAAATGATGGTGAGCGGGCAAAAGATTGCCTGAATAAAATAAATGAGTCTTCGAAACTGCTATTATCATTGGTAAATGATGTTTTGGATATGGCAAAGTTAGAATCGGATACCGTGGTTTTTGGTGATGAATCCATCAATCTGGATCAGGTATGTAAGGAAATCACGGAGTCGCTATACTTTCAGGCAGAAGAAAAAGGACTTCATGTTATAGGAGAACATGATGATTACAGTGGTATATATGTTTGGAGCAATGCAGTTCATCTGAAAAAAATATTGATGAATCTGTTTACAAACAGTATGAAGTACAATAAGGTGAATGGTCTTATTTACATGAGTATGAGAACGATTGAAAGATCAGAAGATCACATGACATGTGAATTTAAAATAAAAGACAATGGAATTGGAATGTCAGAAGAATTTATAAAAAATGAATTGTTTACTCCATTTGTACAGGCAGATAATTCCCCACGTTCTGATTATAATGGGACAGGTCTGGGAATGCCTATTGTGAAACAACTTGTAGAAAAGATGGGCGGAACCATAACAGTTGAAAGCAAGCTTGGTGAAGGAAGCTGTTTTACTGTAATACTTCCATTTAAAATTGATACGAATGCACGGCCGGAAGAAAAAGAAGATTTCAATGCAGATATATCAGGTGTCCGGATATTATTGGTTGAAGATAATGAGCTGAATGCGGAAATAGCTGAATTCATGCTAACGGAAAGCGGGGCTAAAGTAGAAATAGTGAATAATGGTTTAGAAGCTGTTCAGCACTTTGAAGCCTCCGAATCAGGAACATACGATGTTATTTTAATGGATGTCATGATGCCGGTGATGGATGGGCTTACTGCCACAAAAACAATAAGATCCCTGGAACGGCAGGATGCAAAAACAATCCCTATTATTGCTATGACTGCAAATGCATTTAGGGAAGATGCAGAAAAGTGTATGGAAGCAGGAATGAACGCACATCTTGCAAAGCCGATTGTGATTGAGGAAGTTATAAAAACGATTTTAAGGTATGTTCATAATGATTAGCAGAGGTTCATGAATTAGTGCCGGGTGATTATGATATGATCCTGATGGACGTACAGATGCCTGTTATGAATGGCTATGAGGCAACCGCAGTAATCAGGAGCCTTCCAGAAGCATGGGAAAAGCAGACAGGAAACATAGAGAGAGGGTTTTGTTATGACAGAAATTAAATATATATTTCCGAAGCAACTGCAGTTTATGGCTGCTTTGGTTTTTATAGCCGTGCTGATCGTTCTGCTTCTTATCCTGACTGTGATGGTACATATGAGGAACAGAAAATTGAAACGTACGCTGGAGGAACAGATGGCGGAAAAACGGCTTTTAGACAAGATATGTGCAGATTTTGCGGCCGTCTATTATGTTGAATTAAATACCGGTTCCTTTGAAACTCTCCATATAAACGATGGAACCAACGCAAAAAAAATGAATCTGAAACAGGGTAATAATTTCAATTCTTCTGCTGACCAATATGCGGTTCAATATCTGTATGAGAAAGAAAGACAGGAATTTAAGGACTGGATTTCTACAGGGCATCTGAAGGAACAGCTTTTTCAGAAAGAGCACATTACCTACCATTACAGAAGCAAACCGAATCTGGAACATCATGAATTTTTTGAAGTGCGGGCAATCAGAATATATCAAGATGAGAAACATTTCTTTGCGCTAGTGGGTTTCCGGCATATTGATGATATCATGGAAAAAGAAACCACCATCCAGAATCAGTTAAAACAGGCACTGGATGAAGCACGGCTGAGTAATGAAATAATTTCAGCAATTGCAAAGAGTTACTGTTCTATCTACAGGATTGATGTGCAGAAAGATTTTTTTGAAGAGGTATCAAATGACAGTGAAATACACAAACTGACAGGAAACAGAGGATGTGCATCGGAGAAACTGTATCAGCTTTGTGATACAATGGTTGCACCGGAATACCGCTCGCTGATCCGTCCATTTCTGGATGTCTCTACACTTTCAGCCAGATTGAAGACGGAAGAATGCATTTCCACAGAATACCGTATGTGTGATGGCAGTTGGCACAGGATGCTTTTTACTGTAAAAAAAAGGGGTGAGTCTGGAAATGTAACCCATGTTTTATGTACGGTCCGTAGTATCAGCGATTCCAAGAGACGTGAAGAGAATCTTAACTTTGCAGCGGAAGCAGCAAAGCGTGAAGCCGAAATGAAAACAAGGTTTCTGGCAACGATGAGTCATGATATCCGTACACCACTGAATGGTATTATCGGTATGGTAAATATGGGAAATCAGTACGCAGATGATCCACAGATGCAGCAGAAGATCAGAGAAAAGGTAATGGAATCCCTGAAATATCTGGTATCTCTGGTAAATGATGTGCTGGATATGAATAAACTACAGAACGGGAATTTGAAGGACCAGCAGCTTTTATTTGATCTGACAATAGTACTGCGGGAACTGAACCAGATTTATGATGAGCGGGCTGCCAAGAAAGGCATCCGGTATGAGATTGACTGGAAAAATGGTACATACAGTCACAGCGCTCTGGTTGGAAATCCGGTATATCTTGGCAGGATCCTGTCGAATATTATGGACAATGCCATAAAATTCAGTCAGGCGGGTAGTGTGATTACGGTCTGGGTTGAGGAAGAAACTCTGGATGATAGCAGAGCAATTTTCACTTTCTACTGTAAAGACCAGGGTGTGGGTATGAGTGAAGATTTTATTGCACATGCTTTTGATATGTTCTCTCAGGAAAGCGAGACAAGCAGATCCAGGTATGAAGGCACCGGACTGGGGCTTGCAATTACGAAGCAGCTCGTGGACAGAATGGATGGAAGTATTGAACTGAAGAGCAAAGCAGGTGTCGGGACAACAGTTATTGTAAAAATTCCGTTCAAAATTGGCACACAGGATAAAAACAGTAATTTATCAGATAAGCCAGTAAGCCCTGATGATTATTCGGTAGAAGGCATGCGGGCATTGGTTGTGGAAGACAATGAGTTGAACATGGAAATTTCCAGATGTATACTGGAAGACAGCGGTATGGAAGTTACATGTGCAGTAGACGGGCAGGAAGCAGTTGAAATCTTCGGGAAATCTGCACCGGATTATTTTGGGGTAATTTATATGGATATTATGATGCCGAGGATGAATGGTCTGGATGCGGCAAGGACAATCAGGGAAATGAAAAGAAGGGATGCCATGAGGGTTCCGATTATTGCAATGTCCGCAAATGCCTTTGCAGAAGACATTATCAACAGCCGGCTGGCTGGAATGAATGTTCATCTTGCAAAGCCGCTGGTTGCGGAAAAAATGATTGTTGCCTTAAAACAATGCATGGCAGATAATAGCGATGTAAAACTGCACGAAGATTTGTAGGAATAAAAAGACAGAGCATATAAAGTTGTTATATGGTCTGTTTTTTTATTCCTAGGATAGCTTTATTGTAAAGACCTTGGTGCAAAACATCCATTGACACTGTTTTGCTTCTGTATTGACACAAATGCCGAAGTGTAAAATGGCATTACACTCCGGCATTTATATCAATCATATTTCAGTTTTATTGGCGGCTGGCTGCAATGATTTCTTTCATTTCAACAGACATGATAACAGCTCTCTTTCATCGGTGCTTTTCAGGATCATAATCTCTGGCAGAACAGAAATTCATATTGGTTACTTCTGAATCTCTGCGAGTGCTTTTTTAAACTGTACTGAAAATAAAACGGATGTAAAGAGTACAGCAATAATATCAGCGATTGGCTCTGCCATATATACGCCTGTGGTTGGGTTGGATACCATGTGAGGCATGATATAAATAAGCGGGAGCAATAATACAAATTTTCGGACAACAGCAACAATGATGGAGTTGGCTGCTTTGCCAAGGGAGGTAAATGTCATCTGGCATGCGATCTGGATACCAAACAGGAACAGACCGCCCAGGTAGATTTTCAGCATTGGTGCAGTAAAGTCAACGAGACTTGCATCAGCAGTAAAGATGCCTACAAATATTTCGGGAACAAGCTGTACAGCTGCCCAGAGTGATATGGAGTAGGTTAAGCAGGTAGTCAGCAGTAAACGGAATGTTTTCTTTACCCTGTCCGCATTTTTAGCTCCGTAATTATAACTGGAAATAGGCTGTGATCCCTGTGCGATTCCCTGAAGGGGCAGCATAGCAAACTGCATCACGCTGGTTAAAATGGTCATGGCTCCGACTGCAATATCTCCGCCATAACGGAGCAGGGATGAATTAAAGCAAACCGTTACAACACTTTCGCTTGCCTGCATAATGAAAGCAGCAAGTCCAAGTGTAACGCAAGGAATAATGACCTTGGATTTCAGATGCATATATTTTTTCCTAAGATGAAGCTGTGTTTTTTTACCGCAAAGGAAAAAGATTACCCAGATTGTGGAAACCGCCTGTGACAGAACGGTTGCCAGGGCTGCACCTTTTACACCCATGTGAAAACCAAAGATGAATATAGGATCCAACGTAATATTGCAAATAGCACCGATCAGAACGGAAACCATAGAAGTTGTTGTGAAGCCCTGTGCAGTAATAAAAGCATTCATGCCAAGAGTCAGCTGAACAAATAGCGTACCGATCGCATAGATATGCATATAATCAACTGCATAGCTGATCGTATTTTCACTTGCACCAAAAGCCAGTAATATATCTGCACTCCAGATCAGTAAGACAGCAGTCAGAATAAAGGAAACAGCAATCTGGAGAACGAAGCAGTTGCCTAATATTTGTTCTGCTGACTGATTGTCCCGTTTTCCCATATAAATAGATGCTCTTGGTGCACCACCGGAGCTGACCAGTGCCGCAAAAGCAGAAACAATCATGATGATTGGCATACAGACTCCGACTCCGGTGAGAGCCAGACTGCCATTGCCTGGTATATGACCGATATAGATGCGGTCTACGATATTATAAAGCATATTGATAAGCTGGGCGATTACGGTCGGGATAGACAGCTTAAGAAGCAATTTTCCGATCGGTTCTGTCCCAAGAAAATCTTTGTTATCCTGCATGGATAGTACCTCCTTTTGTTATTTTGTGTTATTCATTCAGCATCTGGCATGCATTCACTGCCATAGAGTCAATGATTTCTTTATAAACATGTATCTGTTCTTCAGGGATATTCCGGGTAAGCTTCTGATTGAAATTCTGCTGCATTTCCAGTCCGGCTTTCAGAATTGGCTGCGCCTTTTCGGTGCAGGAGAGTAAAACCTTTCGTCTGTCTCCGGTCACGGATCCTCTCTGCAGATAACCGGCAGTTACCAGTTTATCAACATGGACAGACACTAAGTTCTTTTTTATTTTCCGAAATTCGCTTATCTGCTGGGCAGTACATAATTCAGGATTGTTGTTGAGAAACATTAAAATGTCAAAAGATACTTGTGGAATGTCAAATTCGTGAAGAATAGGTTCACACATTTTATTGTAAGCATTCAATACATCATGAAAAAAAGCTATAAATGTCGATGGAGTCATAGATACCTCCCTTTGAATAGTATTTTTTTGAACTGTATCAAATAATACTATAAAGAATAAGGAAAGTCAAGACAAATAATGTGAAATGATGGTCGTTGACGCAGTGAGACAGGTGATTTATACTGAGGGCAGATAATCGTGCTGGTCACAGAATATCGACATGGTTATCAGAAATGTTTTGCAGGTGTTTCATACGTATAAGAAAGAGCAGGTGTATCATGAAAAGAAAAATCATAATGGTAGTGGTGATAGTTGCTGTGATTCTGGCGGCAGTTGCGATTGTATCAATTCTGGCACAGACACCGGCACTGATCTGATGAAGGGGAGATATTATCATGAAAGAAAACAGAAAGCTGTTAAAAGAGGTACTTAAGGATATCCGCCATGATATGACTGACGAAGAGGTGCTGAATCTGCTGGCGGACAGTAAGATTTCAGTCAGTCCTGAAAGCGGCAAGGAAAAGTACACCCTGGGGCAGCGTGCAGCAGATGCAATTGCAAAATTTGCAGGGAGCTGGGCATTCATTTTTTCTTTTACTGGTGTCCTTGTTCTTTGGATGATTGTCAATGCCGTGCTGGCATCCAAGGCATTTGATCCGTATCCGTTTATTCTGCTTAATCTGGTTCTTTCCTGCGTAGCGGCAATCCAGGCCCCGTTGATCATGATGAGCCAGAACCGTCAAGAGGAAAAGGATCGTCGCAGAGCTGAAAACGACTACAAGGTCAACTTAAAAACAGAGATTATGATTGAGGATTTATACGATAAGGTCAATGTCATTCTTGCCAAGCAGTCGGTACTGGAGAAGCAGCTGCAGATAGAGAATCACACCAATGGGAAGCCAAAACAGGAATAATTATTATTTTACCTTGACAAATGCAAGGAAGGTATATATAAACAATATTAGTAACAAATACTATTATTAAAAAATGATTTTGAAAAGGAGGAACTCGTAATGAAATATGTATGTGACGTTTGTGGATGGGAATATGATGAGGAGCAAGGATATCCGGAAGGCGGCATTGCACCAGGTACCAAATGGGAGGATGTTCCGGAAGACTTTGAGTGTCCTCTGTGCTCAGTTGGTAAAGATCAGTTTTCAAAAGTAGAGTAAAATATCTTTGATGCCTCGTTGGAAAACCAACGGGGTATTTTTGTCTAAAATAAATCAAAACTAGATGGAAAGGAATCAAATTATGGACGGGAAGAAAATGGTTGCAGCAGAGGAAAAGCATCTCATACCTTTGGATAAAGTCAATGGATATGATGTACGTCCTGGGTTTTATGGGATTAACGGAGCAACGGCTCTTAGGGAAGGCGTAAATTTTACAGTCTGTTCTCTGGAAGCCACGGCCGTGGAGCTTCTTCTATATCACCGGGGAGAAAAGGAACCCTATGCAATTCTGCCTTTCCCGAAACACTACCGGATCGGAAGTGTGTATTCCATGATTGTTTTTGATCTGGATATCTGTGATTTTGAGTATGCTTATCGGGTGGACGGTCCTTGCATACCGGAAAAAGGTCTGATTTTTGATAAAACGAAGCCGCTTCTGGATCCTTATGCAAGAGCGGTCACCGGTCAGAGCATATGGGGCGAACAGCCTAATCAGGATCATGAATATCGGGCGCGGGTGGTGGTCAATGACTTTGACTGGGGAAATCATGTGGATCCGGTCAGACCCATTCAGGATCTGATCATTTATGAACTTCATGTCCGCGGTTTTACGAAGGATGTCTCTTCTGGAGTCAGTCATCCGGGAACCTTTGCAGGAATCAAAGAAAAAATACCGTATCTGAAGGAACTTGGAATCACTGCGGTAGAACTGATGCCTGTCTTTGAGTTTGATGAGACCATGGGAAGGCGTGAAGTCAACGGCAGGACGCTTCTGGATTACTGGGGATATAATCCCGTGAGTTTTTTTGCACCGAATACCAGTTATACTGCAGATAAAGAGTTCAATCGGGAAGGCGATGAACTGAAAAACCTGATTCGTGAACTGAATGCCAATGGCATAGAGGTGATTCTGGATGTTGTATTTAATCACACGGCAGAAGGAAATGAAAAAGGACCGTTCTTCTCATTCAAAGGGTTTGACAACAGAGTTTATTATATGCTGACACCTGAAGGCTGGTATTATAATTTCAGTGGTTGTGGTAATACACTGAACTGTAATCATCCGGTGGTGCAGCAGATGATACTTGAATGTCTGCGGTATTGGACGATTGAATACCATGTGGATGGTTTTCGGTTTGATCTGGCCAGTATTCTGGGGAGAAATGAAGACGGTTCGCCTATGAATCAGCCACCTCTTTTGAAAAATCTGGCCGGAGATCCTGTTCTTCGAAATGTGAAGCTGATTGCGGAGGCCTGGGATGCCGGTGGACTTTATCAGGTGGGCAGTTTTCCTGCTTATACCCGCTGGGCAGAGTGGAATGGGAAATACAGGGATGACATGAGAAGCTTTCTGAAAGGTGACTACTGGTTTGCCCAGGCAGCAACAAACAGACTTACCGGTTCCTTGGATCTGTATACCGGTCAATATAAAGGGTATGATTCTTCCATTAATTTTCTTACCTGTCATGATGGCTTTTCTCTCTGGGATCTGTATTCTTATAATGGAAAGCATAATGAAGCCAATGGATGGAACAATTCTGATGGAGCAGATGATAACCGAAGCTGGAATTGTGGAGTGGAAGGAGAGACCATGGATCCTGAGATTCGTAAACTCCGTCTCAGAATGATGAAAAATGCCTGCATGACTTTGATGTGCAGCCGTGGGACACCCATGTTTCTTGCGGGAGATGAATTTGGAGACACCCGTTTTGGCAACAATAATCCCTATTGTCAGGATAATGAGATCTCCTGGTTGGACTGGACACGGCTGGATATGAACCAGGAGCTTTATCAATTTTTCAGAAAAATGATCTGGTTCAGAAGAGAACATGCGGTGATTCGGAGCGATCAGGGATTGTCAGAGACTGGTTTTCCAGCAGTCAGTGTTCATACGGACCGACCGTGGGAGCGTGCCATTGACCAGGATACAAAGGCTCTGGCAGTCTGCTATGCAGGCAAGACTGCACAGGGAGAAGACCTTGTATATCTGGCACTGAATGTGTATTGGGAGAAGCAGAAGTTTGAGCTGCCAAAGCTTCCGCCAGAGTATGAGTGGAGATGTTTTGCAGATACCGCACTGGATGGATCAGGAGAAGAAAATTTCAGCGCAGTCATCACCGAGTATTGGCTTCATCCCAGATCTTCAGCTGTATTTGTTGGAGTTAAGCGCAGCTGTTTATAACTACCTTATCTGTAACATGACTGATCAGAAGTTAATCAGAATATTTTATGATTTGCAAACCTGCATTTTTTTGGTATATTAGAGAACAAAGGGTTTAAAGGAAGGGTTAGATACATGGAAAAAAGAAATGCAAAAGCATTATTACCAATTGCGGTGTTTGTAGTCTTATATTTAGGTCTGGGTATGTTATTTGAATATGGCCTGGAGATTGAGATGGGATTTTATAAAATCCCTGTTGTCGTTATATTTTTGATGGCATTGTTTGTTGCATGTCTGCAGAACCGGTCACTCAAATTGAATGACAAACTAAAAGTAATGGGCGAGGGAATCAGTGACCCTAATATTATTACAATGATCATTATATTTATGCTGGCAGGAATTTTTGTGGGAGTAGTCGGAAGATCCTCTGCCAACAGTGTGGCATATTTTATATTGTCGCTGATTCCACCTCAGTTTGCAGTGATTGTTCTGTTTGTTGTGAGCTGCTTTGTCTCTCTGGCCATGGGAACATCCGTTGGAACGATCACACTGATCGTTCCCATTGGAATAGCGGTATCCAGAGCTTCTGGATTTTCCACACCACTTTGTATTGCTACAGTAATGGGCGGTGCAATGTTTGGAGATAATCTGTCTTTCATATCTGATACGACAATTGCCGCATGCAATGGACAAGGTTGTAAAATGACAGATAAATTCAAGGAGAATTTCTTCATTGCACTCCCGGCAGCAGTTGCCAGTCTGGTCATAATCTGCATGTTATCTGTAAAGAACTACAGTGGTGGCTTTGTTCAGGAAGAATATCATCTGATACAGACGATTCCTTATATTCTGGTACTGGCAGGAGGAATCATCGGTCTGAATGTATTTCTGGTACTGATCACGGGTATTGTAAGTGGATCCATCATCATGATAGCAACCGGAATGATAGTGCCAACAGATCTGCTTGGAAATATGGGAGATGGTGCGGCAGGAATGTTTGAAACCAGTATGGTTGCCTTACTGGTAGCTGCAATCTGCGCCTTGATCAAAGAATACGGTGGATTTGCAGCTCTGTTATACTGGATAAAAAAGGTATTCAAGGGAAGAAAAGGCGGACTTCTTGGAATGGGGCTGCTGGTTGGTCTGATGGATATTGCAACAGCAAATAATACGGTTGCAATCGTTATGGCCAATCCGATTGCGAAGGAAATGTCAGGAAATTACGGAATCAGCAATAAGAAAGCAGCATCTATCCTGGATACGTTTTCCTGTGTTTTCCAGGGAATCCTTCCCTATGGAGCACAGATGCTCGTTGCGATCTCAGCTGCAACAGGACTTGGTGAAACGATCAATGCATTTGATATTTTACCGTTGCTGTTTTATCCTTATATGTTATTGCTTAGTTCGCTTGTCTTTATTTCTTTTGAAAAAAACACATGATCACAGATTTTTGATGAGAAGGAATGGATGAATATGGAACAGAATTCACAGACGCCGCATAAGCGCCGTGTACGATATAAGGGGAAATACCCGAAGAAATTTGAAGAAAAATATAAGGAGCTGCAGCCTGAAAAATATCAGGATACGATCCAGCATGTGATCCAGAAGGGAAATACTCCGGCAGGAATGCATATCTCTATTATGGTGGATGAGATCCTGGATTTTCTGAAGATCCAGCCGGGACAGATCGGATTTGATGCGACTCTTGGCTATGGAGGTCATACGAAAGCCATGTTGCAGTGTCTGCAGGGAAAAGGGCATATGTATGCCACGGATGTGGAGCCGGAAGAGTCGGCAAAGACCAGAAAACGTCTGGAGGAGCAAGGGTTTGGTGAGGATATGCTGACGATCAAACTTCAGAATTTCTGTACCATTGATGAGATCGCAAAAGAGGTAGGCGGATTTGATTTTATTCTGGCAGATCTTGGCGTATCTTCTATGCAGATCGACAACCCGAAGCGAGGATTTTCTTTTAAGGTGGATGGACCGCTGGATCTTCGCCTGAATCAGCAGAAAGGAATCAGCGCAGCAGAACGTCTGGACACTATTGGAAGAGAAGAGCTGGCAGGAATGCTCTATGAGAATTCTGACGAGCCATACTGTGAGGAACTGGCAAAAGCCATTACGGATGAGATCCGACGGGGACATCGTGTGGATACGACCACAAAGCTTCGGGAGATCATTGAAAAAACGTTAGATTTTTTGCCGGAAAAAGAGAAAAAAGAGACTGTGAAAAAGACCTGTCAGAGAGTATTTCAGGCATTGCGGATCGATGTGAACCAGGAATTTGAAGTGTTGTATGAATTTATGGAGAAGCTTCCAGGTGCATTGAAGCCGGGGGGACGGGCTGCTATCCTGACTTTTCATTCAGGCGAGGACAAGCTGGTGAAAGCGGCGCTCAAGGAAGGATACCGTGCGGGTATCTATGAAGAGTACTCCAAAGATGTGGTATGCCCGTCCGCGGAAGAATGTGTGCGGAATCCACGGGCCCGTTCTACAAAAATGCGCTGGGCAGTACGGGCAGAGGAGTAACTTCAGAGAGTGATCACCCAGTAGATCAAGCCAAGGATCCAGGAGGTAAAGACTCCATAGAGGATGACAGGACCTGCGATCGTAAAGATTTTAGAACCAATACCGAAGACCTGTCCTTCTTTTTTATATTCAATGGCAGACGAAGCGATTCCGTTTGCAAAGCCGGTGATGGGAACCAGTGCACCAGCGCCTCCCCATTTGGCAATAGAAGGATAGATATTAAATCCGGTTAACAGAACACTGAGAAGGACCAGAAGGATCGAGCACCAGGTGCTGGCAGTCTTCTGGTCCATTCCTATATTTAGACCCGTATTTTGCAGAAACTGTCCAAGCACACAGATCAGTCCGCCGGTCAGAAAGGCTTTTCCCACTTCTTTGAGAAGATTGTGGGTGGGCGTGACTTGCTTGACATATTCCTGATATTGTTGTTTCTGTTCTTCATTGATCTTCATATAAATATTCCTTTCCTGAATTGTATAGTTGTGAGTCGGTGTATGGATCCTCATGCTCAGCAATGCTCAAGCACTACCGCGTGTGCGATGCCGGGAATGCTCTGTCCTTCATTGAAGCTGACTTTGGACAGCAGTGCACCGGTGGGGAGAAAGAGTACCCGTTTCCATTCTCCGCGGATCAGTCTGGGCAGAATATATGCAGCTAAAGTGGTTGCAGCACAGCCGCAGCCGGAACCACCGGCATGAGTATCCTGTGTATCTGGATCGAAGATCAGCATTCCACAGTCTTCATGAAGATCCCCGAGCAGAATTCCGCAGTCAGACAGGAGATCTTTGAGTATGGTCTGTCCGATACTTCCCAGATCGCCGGTGATGATCCGGTCATAGTCAGAGACATCTCTGCCGGTGTCGATGAGGTGCTGACGGATGGTATCAGCTGCGGCAGGAGCCATGGCTGCACCCATGTGCATGGAATCTTTGATACCATAATCCACTACTTTTCCGGTGGTAATACCGCTGATACAGCAGTGAGCCTGAGTGGAACAGGGGTGTTCCTCGGCGGCAATGACAAAGGCACCGGAACCGGTGACCGTCCAGGTAGTTGATAAGGGACGTTGTCCTGCGTATTCCAGGGGAAAGCGAAATTCTTTTTCTGCACTGGCAAAGTGGCTGGAGGTCAGTGCCATGACACAATCAGCAGCCCCTCCGGCAACGGTTATAGAAGCCAGTCCCAGGCTTTCACCACAGGTGGAGCAGGCGCCATACAGTCCAAACAGAGGAATCTGCAATTCCATGATTCCGTAGGAAGTGGCGATTCCCTGAGCCAGCAGATCTCCGGCGAACAAATAGCGGATCTGTTCCTCGGTCATGCCTGATTTTTCCAGAACTTTTCTGGCAGTGCGAAGCTGCAGTTCACTCTCGGCTTCTTCCCAGGTGTTTTTGCCGAATTTGGGGTCAGGTTCAATGCAGTCAAAGAGATGACTTAAAGGACCGTCCCCTTCTTTTTGTCCAACGATAGAAGCAGCTTCCAGGATACGGGGCGGCTGATCGTATGTGAGTGTGGCTTTTCCTGTAATCGTTATCATGTCTGGGTTCCTTTCCAATAAAACAAGATACAGATATTTTTTCAGATCAGAAGGAAAAATATTCGCACATATCAAAATTATGTGAACTTTCTGTAAACTTTTCAAAATCGCGTGCAAAGTGTAAAAAAGTGTGCTATGCTGGATAAGGTTTTGGGCAAGTGACAGGTACATTTGCATTTTTGTGGAGGGACGTACATGAGAAAAAAATCACATCTTGCGTTAGCAGGTTTTTTGATTCAGGGAATGGATCATGAAGTATTGAACCGCAGATGGAGATCCTTTTATTTTGGAAATATTTTACCGGATTGTAAACCATCCTTCGTGACTGTGCGTCATGAGTATGATGGAACGTTCGATATGATGGCTGAGATGCTCCGGGCACTGGTATCAGAGGAAGGCTACTGGTCTATTGATACGGCAGGTTATATGATGGATCTGGGACAGGTGTTCCATTATATTGCGGATTATTTTACCTATCCACATAATTCCCATTATCCGGGAAATATTAAGGATCACTGCCATTATGAGAATCATCTGAAGCATGGTCTGAGGGCATATATCAGAAGTGGTGAGGCAGTGTTTGGCGGAGCCGGTTATAAGAGAAGCTTTTCGACAGTTGACGAGATGCTGGAGTATATTCAGGAAGCACATGATGAATATATGAAGCAGCCGGGCAGTGTGGAAAATGACTGTAAATACATTACAACGGTCTGCTCCAGGGTGCTGGCATCCATGCCGCAGTTTGCAGAGGTTCCAGTGATGGCATACGCAGGCTGATCGTGGGAGTGAATCATACTGGCTTGAAAATTATTTTATAGAGAATATTATTGGCGTCATCTGAAGCCAATACAGGATTGAATCGCAGAAAAGGTGCATCCAGTGAGATGCCGTATTCTGCGATTTATTTTTTACCAGATTTTGTCCGTATGGTGTCTGGTCTTTTGTAGAGCTGATGAGGTATAATGAATCTATTCATTAGAATCAATATAATAAAGGGGAGCAGATATGGCATTACAGTTGATCCTTGGAAATGCGGGAGCAGGAAAATCCCACTATATATTTGAAAAAATCATACAGGAATCCATGGAACATCCGACAAAGCAATATTTGATCATCGTGCCGGAGCAGTTTACCATGCAGACGCAGAAGGATTTGGTCATGATGCATCCGCGTCATGGAATCATGAATATAGATGTCCTAAGCTTCGAGCGTCTGGCACACCGGGTCTTTTCAGAGGTGGGCGGCGAGCACCGGAAGATTCTGGAAGATACGGGAAAGAGCCTGGTGCTTCGAAAGCTGGCGGAGGAGAAGAAGGATGAACTGACCCTGCTGGGAGGAAGCCTCCGAAAGCTGGGATACATTTCTGAGGTAAAGTCACTGCTGTCAGAGTTCGTGCAGTATCGGATCGAACCGGAAGACCTTACACAGATCATGGAGCAGAATAAGAGTAATCCCCAGTTGTATTTTAAGCTGAAGGATATGAAGGTGATCTATGAAAGCTTCCGTCAGTATCTGAAGGACACATATCTGACAGCAGAGGAGCTGTTGAAAGCACTGGAGGATACGGTGGAGCAGTCACGGTCAGTTCGGAACAGTGTGATCGTTCTGGATGGCTACCATGGCTTCACGCCTATCCAGCTGGGACTGATCGGAAGATTGCTGACGCTTACGGATGAATTGTATGTGACGATGACACTGGATCACAGGGAAGAGCCATTTCAGATGGAGGCGGAGCATCAGCTCTTCTATGCTACGAAAAAGACGATTCAGGATTTGAAAAAAGTAGCTGAGCAGACAGGCGTGGAGATTCGAAAGCCCATCATGCTTGGAAAAGATAAAATCTGGCGGTATAAGGATGCACCGGCACTAAGATTTCTGGAGGAGCATATCTACCGGCACAGCAGACGGTTCTGGAACGAAGAAACCGATGCAGTCACATTGTTTGCAGCGAGGACACCCCGATCAGAAGTAGAGTGTATCAGCAGAGAGATCCTGAAATTAGTACGGGATGAGAAGTTCCGCTATCGGGAGATGGCAGTGGTCACTGGAGACCTGAATACTTATGGACCACTGTTTGAGCAGACCTTTGCACGATTGGGGATTCCGGGATTTATGGATGCCAAGCGAGATGTGCTGAAGAATCCGTTTGTGGAGTTTCTGCGGGCATTATTGCTGGCAGTTCAGGAGGATTTTTCTTATGAATCTATGTTCCGTCTGCTGCGAAGCGGCATGACGCCGGTGGATAGGAGAGAGACAGATCTGCTGGAAAATTATGTAATCGCCAGAGGTATCCGTGGATTCTCCGGCTGGAAAAGGGAATGGAAATATCCACTGAAGCAGATGACAGAGGAGGAACTGGCAGAAGTCAATACGCTTCGGGAAAAGGCACTGTCCGGTCTGGAACCACTGCGAAAGAGCCTGAAGGATAAAAAGGCAGATGCGGAAGTTATGACCAGAAGTATCTATGAATATCTGACGGATCTGTCTGTTCAGGAGCATCTGCTTCAGTATGAGCAGCAGTTTGAGCAGGAAGGAAATCTGAGTCTGGCCAAAGAGTATTCCCAGATCTATGGCATGGTCATGGATCTGTTTGACAAGCTGGTCATGCTGCTTGGAGACTGTCAGGTCACTCTGGAGGAGTATGCTCAGCTTCTGGATGCCGGATTTTCAGAGATGAAGGTGGGACTCATTCCGGCAGGTACCGATCAGGTGGTTGTGGGGGATATGGAGCGAAGCCGTCTGAAAGACATTAAGATATTGTTCTTTGCAGGAGTCAATGAAGGGAGTGTGCCTCGCCAGAAAGACAGCGGCGGTCTTCTTTCTGAAATGGACCGGGAGACCTTATTATCCCAGAATGTGGAGCTGTCACTCACATCCCGGCAGGAGACCTGTATCCAGAAATACTATATGTACGTGAATCTGACCCGGCCTTCCATGAGACTTAAATTATCCTGGAGCCTGGCGGATGAGGGTGGTAATGCACTGAGGCCGTCCTATCTGATCCGTTCAGTGCAGGAATTGTTCCCACAGGTGGCTGTGGAGACAGAGGCAGAGCAGGAGCTGTTGGATCGTCTGGCTTCTCCGGAAGGAAATTTAAGTGATGTGACGGAGGCTTTACAGGCAGCCAGAGAAGGAACCTATGATGCTCAGCAGAAGATGCTGGCCAGATGGTATGCGGAGCAGGCGGACTGGAATCAGAAGCTTGACCGCCTGATGGATGCAGTCTTTTACAGTCGAAAGGAAGAACCTATTGGAAAGGCAGTGGCGCGGACTCTGTATGGAACCCTTCTGGAAGGAAGTGTTACCAGACTGGAGCAGTTTGCAGCCTGTTCGTATGCACATTTCCTGCAGTATGGTCTGCGTCTGAAGGAGCGGGAGGAATACGGTCTTCAGGCAGTGGATATGGGAAATGTCTTTCACGATGCACTTAAATATTTTTCGGATAAGATCGAGGCCAGTGAATATGATTGGTTTCATGTACCAGAGGAGAAGCGGACTGCCTGGATGGAAGAGGCACTGGAGCATGCTCTTCAGATCTGCGCAGAAAAAGGTCTGGGGGAGGAAGCGACCGATGCCTATACCATGGAGCGTATGAAGCGGATCGGGCAGCGGACAGCCTGGGCATTGATGGAACAGCTTCGGAAAGGTAATTTTGCGCCGGAGAAGACAGAAGTATCTTTCCGCAATCTGGAGCAGCTTCCGAGTGTATCGGTATTGTTGTCAGAGGATGAACGCATGAGACTTAAGGGACGGATCGATCGTGTGGATATCTGCAGAGAGCAGGGAAATGTATATGTCCGAGTTATTGATTATAAGAGTGGATCGACCCGGTTTGATCTGACCAGTGTGTACTATGGCTTGCAGCTGCAGCTTGCAGTCTATCTCAATGCGGCAATGGATATGGAGAGCCGGGAGGGTGGAAAAGTCCATCCGGCGGGTATGTTTTATTATCATATTGAAGATCCTATGCTGGATTATGAAGAAGAGGAAGACACCGAACGACGGATGCTCAAAGAGCTGGCATTCAACGGACTGGTCAATGCAGATCCCGAGGTGGTGAAGCTGATGGATAAGGAATTGCATGGTTCCTCCGATATTTTACCGATAAGGCTTAAAAAGGATGGAACTTACACAGCGGCATCTTCCGTGGCAGAGGAACAAGAGCTTCTTAGACTGTCCCGTCATGTAAACCGAAAGCTTACAGAATATGGACAGCGGATCCTGGAAGGAGAGGTCAGTCTGGCACCTTATGAGCTGCAGGATGACAATGCCTGCAGGTTCTGTACATTTCACAGTGTCTGCGGATTTGACCGGCGCCTGGATGGCTGCGAGAAGCGCAGACTGACACCGTTAAATAAAGATGAGATCTGGAGACGGCTTGAGGAGGAAGAATCATGAGTGTTGTATGGACAGAAGATCAGAGAAAAGTCATAAATATCCGCAACCGGAATCTTCTGGTATCAGCCGCAGCCGGTTCGGGCAAGACAGCAGTGCTTGTGGAACGAATTGTCTCCCTGATCACAGATAAGGAGCACCCGGTGGATGTGGATCGACTGCTGATCACCACATTTACCAAAGCAGCAGCCGGGGAGATGAAGGAACGAATTGGAAAGGCACTGAGCGAGCGGCTGAAGGAGGATCCTCATAATGAATGGCTGCAGAGACAGGAATCTCTGGTGCATCGGGCACAGATCACTACGATCCATGGATTTTGCCTGTATGTGATCCGCAATTACTTTCATACGATTGATCTGGCTCCTAATTTCCGCATTGCAGATGAAGGGGAGATGAAGCTTTTAAAGCAGGACATTGCCCATCAGATTGTTGAGGAATACCATCGGCAGAAAGATCCGGCATTCATCCGTTTTGCGGACAGCTATGGAAATGGAAATCGGGGAAATGGTCTGGAGGATATGATCCTTAAATTATATGAATATGCCATTGCCAGTCCTCAGCCGGAGAAGTGGCTTTGGAGCTGTGCAGATGCTTATGATATGCCGGAGGATGGAAGCTGGAGTGATTTTGCCGGGCAGGAAGAACTGCTTGCGGAACTTCATACGGCAGCGGGTGATCTGCTGACGGAGATACAGAAGGCGAGAAAGCTTGCACAGCTTCCTGATGGACCGCAGGCTTATGAGGAAGCACTGGCGCAGGATGAACAGCAGCTTACGTATCTGGTGGAAAGTGATTCTGTGGAGTGTTTTCAGACCAGACTGGAAGGAGTCTCCTATGCGCGGCTTCCCAGCCGGCGTTCTAAAGCGATGGCGGGTGTGGATGATGCGCTCATCGATCAGGTTATGGAGCTTCGAAGTGTCATGAAAGACGGGCTCAAAGATCTGCAGAAGCAGTATTTTGATATTCCATCAGAGGAGCAGTTTGCCCAGCTTCGTGCGACAGCAGAACTGGTACGGACCTATGTGCAGGTGACTCTCTCCTTTATGGAACGGCTGACAGCGGAAAAGCGAAGAAAAAACATTCTGGATTTTGCAGATCAGGAGCACCTGGCATTGAAAATACTGACCCGCGAGGTGGATGGGAAGCTGGTTCCGTCTGAGACTGCAGATCTGTTTGCAGATTATTTTGCAGAAATTATGGTAGATGAATACCAGGATTCCAATCTGGTGCAGGAGGCGATCCTGGACAGTATCAGTAAAAGCCGCAGAGGGCGGGATAATCGGTTTATGGTAGGAGATGTGAAACAGAGTATCTACCGGTTCCGTCAGGCAGAGCCTGGACTTTTCCTGGAAAAATACGCGCGGTATGGCACAGAAGATGGTGGTGTCCGTGTGGATCTTCATCAGAATTTCCGAAGCCGGAAAGAGGTGCTTGATCTGGTCAATGTGATCTTTGAACGGATCATGCGAAAAGAAGTGGGCGGCATCGAATACGATGAAGAGGCGGCTCTGAAAGCGGGAGCTATATATCCGGAGACCGAGACTACAAAGCCGGAGCTGCTGGTGCTTACCAAGGAAGAATGGGAGAAGCTGGAGCCGGAATGCCGCTGGACAAAGGTGGAAGCGGAAGCACATCTGATCGCTGGAAGGATCCGAAAACTGATGGAAGAGGGACAGGTCACCGAAGATGGGAAACTCCGTCCGGTCCGGTATGGAGATATTGTGATCCTGCTTCGTACCATGTCAGGCTGGAGCGAGACCTTTGTGAGAGTGCTGCAGGAGGAAGGGATCCCTGCCTGTGCGCAGTCCAGAGAAGGATATTTCCAGACTGTGGAAGTGGAGACAGTGCTGGCGTATCTTCGTATTCTTGATAATCCGACCCAGGAGATCCCGCTGGCAGCTTCCATGCATGGATTGCTGGGTGGATTCACATCCACGGAGCTGGCACAGATCCGGGCAGGAGAAGATCATCCGGGATTCTATGATGCTTGCAGAGCCTATGCAGAAAACGGGGAACAGGAGGAACTGCGTCAGAAGCTGCAGCGATTTTTTACTCAGATGGAGAACTACCGGCAGCGGGCAACCTACACATCGGTTCATGATCTGCTGTGGGAGATTCTGACAGAGACCGGATATCTGGATCAGATTCGGGCACTTCCCGGAGGAGAACAACGTCTTGCCAATGTGGAGATGCTGCTGGCAAAAGCAAGAGATTATGAGAAGATCAGTTACCATGGACTCTTTCATTTCGTAAGATATATTGAGCGCATGAAGAAATATCAGATGGATTTCGGCGAGGCTGCCATGACTGGTAAGAACGGTGAAGCGGTTCAGATCATGAGTACTCACCACAGTAAAGGTCTGGAGTTTCCGGTGGTATTTGCGGCAGGGCTCGGAAAAACCTTTAATAAGCAGGATGCAAGAGAAAAAGTAGTCTGCCACAATCGCTGGGGATTAGGACTTGACTATGTGGATCTGGATCAGCGTATGCGAAGAGCAACTCTGGTCAAGCGGCTGATCCGCAGACAGAACCAGCAGGACAGTCTTGGTGAAGAGCTCAGGATCCTCTATGTGGCACTGACCCGTGCAAAAGAAAAGCTGATCCTGACTGGTATGGTACCGGAAAAGGTTCTGGGCGAGAAAGCAGACGAACAGATGTCTTTTACACAGATCACCAGTGCAGACAGTTATTTCAGGTGGATAATCCCGGCACTGTCAGAGGACACCTGTGGAAAACAGTCCCTGATCAATGTGCAGATGGTCTCTCTTGAGACTGTGATCCGGGAACAGATCCGACAGACCATGACGAGAGAACTGTCCAGAACAGAGCTGGAGCAGAGCCTTCTCTATGGTAAGAAGGATGAAGAACTCTATAATCAGATCAATGAGCGACTTTCCTGGAGTTATCCATGGAAGATGCGGGAGACTGCCCGGCAGAAATATAGTGTGACGGAGCTGAAGAAGCTGCGTATGCAGGAAGAATCCGATGCAGCGGAGGAATTATATCCGGAGACAGACATGGTTCCGCTGATTCCGCAGTTTATCCAGAAGACAGAGGAAAAGACAGGAGCAGCCAGAGGTACCATCTACCATACAGTGATGGAGTGGCTCGATTTTGAACATCTGATAGAATTACGAGGAGCACATGTTCCGAAGATGAAGGCAGAGCTGCAGACATTGGTGGACGCAGGAAAACTATCAGAGGAGGAACTTCGCGCAGTCAATCCCATGGATCTTCTTGATCTGGCAGAAAGCGACCTTTCGGAGCGGATGGCGGAAGCTGCTTCCAGGGGCGAGCTCTTCCGGGAGCAGCCATTTGTCATGGGCTTGCCAGCCAGTCAGGTGGATGGAAGTGACTCGGATGAAACGATCCTGATCCAGGGAATTATTGATGCATTTTTCTATGAGGATGGACAGATTGTTTTGCTGGATTACAAGACAGATTATGTGCGTCGTGCATCAGAATTGCGGGAAAAATATCATGCGCAGCTGGAATACTATGAACAGGCATTGAGCATGATGACCGGGAAGAAAGTGAAGGAAAAGCTGATTTATTCGTTTACGCTGGGTGAAGTGATCGAGGTGTAATACGAGGGAGGGAAGCTATATGAAGCAGACTTATACGTATGAGGTAAATGGATTTCAAATCCATGCAGAATATGAGGAAAAAGACATTGAGACGATCTTTATTCCGCTTTTGCAGAAATGGAAGGAAATGCAGAAAAAAGCGGGAAGACGGATCCTTGTATTTTTAAGTGCACCGCCTGGAACCGGCAAGACAACGCTGGTACAGTTTCTGGAATATCTGTCAGAGCAGGAAGCAGATATGGAGCCGATACAGGCCATCGGTCTGGATGGATTTCATTATCATCAGCAGTATATCCTGACTCATGAAGCTTGTGTGGAGGGAAGGATTGTTCCAATGAAGGAGGTCAAAGGTTGTCCAGAGACCTATGATCTGGAAAAACTGCGTGCCAAGATTCATGAGCTGCGTAAGGGTGGTGAGATACGGTGGCCGATCTACAGCAGAGCGATTCATGATGTGGTGGAAGATGCGGTCCTGGTCAACCGGCAGATTATCGTGCTGGAGGGGAACTGGTTATTGAGCAGTGAAGATCCGTGGAACCAGTTGGTGACTCTGTGTGATGACAGCGTGTTCATTGGGGCAGATGAATCATTTCTGAAGGACAGACTGGTGGATCGCAAGATGAAGGGCGGACTGTCACTGGAAGAGGCGACGAAGTTCTGCGAACGAAGTGATTGCAGAAATGTGCGACGACTGATGCGGGCACACCAGATTGCGAATACCAATCTTATGTTGCAGGCGGATGGGACATATAGAGTATGAATAAAAAAGTCGGTGACATTTTAGTGGCACCGACTTTTTACTGGAAAATCACCATAATCTATACCCGTTTATAGATAATAGGATCATCGTAGCCAAAAGTCCGCTTTCCATTAACTTCCATACTTTCAGATACTTCCAAACAGCTATCAGAAAACTTTTCCCAAAGCTTAAAGGTCATGACTGGAGAGAACTGGCTGATACTGCCGCCTTCCCAGATCCCGTCCTTTTCATGATACAGTGCCGGTGTAAATTTTTGGGATTTTTTTAGCTCACTGTAATCAACATTTTTCATGGAATCATAAGAAAATGTATTTTTATCATCTCCCGGAATCTCATAGGAAGAGAGTAGAATGCCGCCCTCATTTTCTGTAATCAGGAAAAGATGCGGAGAAGCATGGCGTTTTCCGTTGGTCTCATAATAACTTTCTTCAACAATGAATTTGCCATTGAAATCTGCAGGGATATTTTTTATTTTGTCATTGCAGACTGTATTTACATGTTCTGCATAAGGATATGATTTTCCAGCTTTCTGCATCATATCAAACTGTTCTTTGTTGTCAAAATGTCCTGTCATCATATTAATAAAATTATCAAGTTTCATCAAAGTATTTACCTCCAAATTTTGATTTTCTCAATTCTCCAAACTGGAATTTGGTGTGTGCTTTATAAATTTTTTCCAATCCACTCAAGTTCGTTCATGGAATCCTTATTTTTTTCA
>NZ_JBBMFC010000033.1:0-23030 GCF_040096225.1 Hominiventricola aquisgranensis
GATACTGGATCAGATCCACAAAATGACATGCCTCGCCAAGAATCCTGCCGCCACCTGCTGCTTCATCATGTACCCAGTGATCCTTCGGAATAAATCCGGCATTTCCGATAAAATCGTAGACTGCCGGAATCTGATCCGTCTTCATCTCTCTCTTGATCTGCTGGATCAGCGGTGCATGTCTCCGGTTCAGTCCCACGAACAATTCGCCTTCAGACTGCTCATAAGCTTCTTTGATCGCTGTCAGTTCATCCAGAGTCAGACACAGCGGCTTCTCGCAGTAGACATTCTTTCCTGCCTTCAGTGCTTCGATCACAAACTTAGCGTGGCTGTTGTGCTGGGTGGATACGGCGATCAGATCAATCTCCGGATCACTCAGCAGTTCCTGATAATTATTGGTGGTATAACCAAACGGTGTGCCATCATTGGCCTGTGCGCCACCCACTCCGCCAGTGGTTGCCAGTCCGCGGAATTCAAAGAGCCCTGTCTCCTTCATGATTGGCAGCATGGTACTGCGTACAAAGTTTCCAGCTCCGATCAATCCCAGGCGGATCTTCTCACCAGAAGCCGCTCTCTTCGCCTTCGGATTCTCGATCCGACTCTGCCATTTTGTATCATTTTCATCATATTTCAGAAGAACACCAATATAACGCTCATGATTCGGATTCTTGGTAATCATCTCATAAGCTTCTGCCGCTTTTTCAAACGGGATCTCATGAGTAATAATATCCGCAAGGCTGATTCTTCCCTGCGCCAGCAGGCGCACAAACTCTTCAATGTTGCGGCCTTCTGTAAAACGCACATAGCCAATTGGGTAATCAATACCCTTCTGCTCATAGGTAGAATCATAACGGCCTGCTCCATAGGAACGTGCAATTCTAAAGGACAGCTCCCTCTCATAGTACGGACGTCTGTCAATATTCATCTGAGTCACACCAATCATACAGATGATGCCACGATCTCTGGCAATCGCTGCAGCCAGATCCATCGGTGCATTGCTGTTGGTCGCTGCGGTAATAATCACCTTGTCTACACCCCGGCCTCTGGTCAATGCTTTCGTCATATCCGCTGCATTGTCATCACCAGAATTAATAAACGCCTTCAGCCTGGTACCCGGCATGGTCTTATCTACCACATCGTAACCGATCACATCGCATCCATAAGCATTCAGGATCCGGCATACAATCTGACCCACCAGTCCCATACCGATAACTGCCACGGTCTCTCCCGGAACCACTTCTGCCTGATGGATTCCTTCCAGAGCAATACCTCCCAGCGCGCAGAATGCTGCCTGGCGATAATCAGTCAGTTCCTCAGGTACTTTGGTCAGCATGGTACGGCTTACACGGTTGATCTCACAATGGTAAGCAGTTCCCACCATTGCCACCAGATCTCCGGCCTGCACCTCGGTCACTCCTTTTCCACAGGCAATGACACGTCCCACACCGGAATATCCCATAGGCATGGGCTCTGCCAGCTTGTTAAAAGCACTCTCAATGGTAGTTACGATCCCGTCTGTTGATAACTTCTCCATTACTTTTTTTACCTGATCCGGGCGTTCCAGCGCTTTCTGAATCAGATTCTTTCCACCAAAGGAAGCCAGTCCTCTCTCAGTTCCCGCACTGACAACGGTGTACAGGCTCTCCACCAAAGCCATATTTTCCTTTACTGTGGGCATAGGCTGATCGATCAGCTTCATACTTCCATCACTTACATTCAAAAATAATTGTTTCATACTTTTCTTACTTCTCCTACAGTCTGTATACCCCATCCAGGAAGCAGATATGTCTGGTGTCCAGTACAACCTTTCCTTTCAGTTCGTCCATATGCTCCTTGATCTCATCATGTCCCACCAGCAGAACTACCATGTCCACATCGTGTAAGAAGCTATCCAGATCATGGTACTGATTCGGAACAAGATCTCTGGTCACATACGGATCATAGACCTTGATCTGACCGCCGCATAGATGACGCTCCATACTCTCCAGCATCTGAAGTGTCGGGCTCTCTCTGGTATCGTCTACATTTTCCTTATAAGTCAGACCATAGAGACCTACACGTCCCACATCGGTCATGCCATTCTCTTTCATAATGTTGTGGATCCGCTCCAGCACAAAGTCCGGCATAGAGTCATTGATCTTACGTGCTGCCAGAATGATGTTGGACAGTCCCGGATAATCTCCCACCAGGAACCATGGGTCCACAGAGATGCAATGTCCGCCAACGCCCGGTCCTGGAGTCAGAATATTGACACGGGGATGCTTGTTGGCAATACGGATGATCTCGTACACGTCCATGTTATCTGAACGGCAAATCTTGGCCAGCTCATTGGCAAATGCAATATTGATATCACGGAAGGTGTTCTCTACTACCTTGGTCATCTCTGCAGTACGGATATCTGTTACAACGATCTCACCCTCACAGAAGGAACTGTACAGAGCTTTTACCTTCTCACCAATTTCCCTGCTGTCTGCACCAATAGTACGGGAATTGTGTTTCAGCTCATATACCATATTTCCCGGGATAATACGCTCCGGTGCATGGACCAGATTGATATCCTCTCCGATGACAAAGCCTCTCTCCTCTACTACCGGACGCACATATTTATTGATGGTTCCCGGAGATACGGTGGACTCTACCACTACGGTTGCTCCCTTGGGGCAGACCTCCATCACATCTTTGACCGCTTCTGCCACGTAGCTTGCATCTACTTTTTTGCTTGCCTTGTCATAAGGGGTCGGCACTGCGATAATGTACATATCCGTGCTCTGATACTCATGAGAAAAACGGATGCCTTTTTTCACTGCCTCGTTGAACAGCTCATCCAGCCCGTCCTCCTCAAAGGTCGGCTTTCCTGACTGAAGAGTGTCCACCAGTCCCTTATTATAGTCTGTTCCTACTACTTCCACGCCATGTGCCGCAAACATCAATGCGGTGGGAAGTCCAATATAACCAAGTCCTACTACGTTAATCATGTTTTCTCTCCTTTGTGTAATGATTACCAATTGATCTGTATCTCATGTTCTGACCCATCACCTTCCCAGGCGATCTCCAGAACCTGTATCTTCATTATCTGACCAAACTCCGGTGCATAAGAGCAGATTTCTCCATCCCGGTGGATCTTTATCTGATCTGACAACTCCGGTATGATCCGGCAGATTACGTTGCCGTCCACTGCTTTCACAAGCACCTGTCCGTCCTGTTCTTCATATTCATAATCCGGCGCCAGGTGCAGATACCCCTGTGCTGATCCAATCACCTGATCCTTTACAACCACTTTCTGATCTTCTGTCAAGATCGTTCGACCCTGATGTCTGCCTGTAGCAGTGACCAGCTCTCCATGGATCCAGTCTGCACCGCAGTCGCCGGATACCTGACTGATCCGCTTTGCCACCCGGTGTTCGCCCCAGCATTCCGACTGTTCTTCCCCTTCAATGACCACCGTATTGTGTGCCCGGGTACTTCGAAAATACCCTCGCAGGCTTCCCTGATACTGTCCGGTTCCGGAGTTAACAAAGACCGGATGCTGATTCACAGACACCTCAAAGCTCAGACCATCACAATGTCCATGTCCCGGCATGTAATCTGGTGCGATCTCTCCTGCATCCATCAGGATCTTCAGTCCCTGATGTCTCAAACAGTAATATCCTGCGTCGGGAAATGCGTTCTTATTGACTGGTGCAATGGAAAATTCTTCCCGAAGTGCCGCCAGAAGGCTCAACATGGATCTGGCCACATTATCTCCCGAATCGTTGAATAATGGAGTGTGTCCCATACCCTCTTCCAGGGAATACATGGCATCTGTCATGGGCTGCAGCAACGCACTCAATTCCTGATAGAACAACTGATCTGCATCCTTCACACCCTTTGCTGCCCTCATGACATCTTCCAGAACGATCTTATGGTACATGATACTTCTCTCATAATGTACCCCGTCAGGCAGGATCTGTTCTTTTAATTCTTCCTGTAATCTGGACTTATACTCCGCATAGATGCCTGGCTCCTTAAAATACAGGGCTCCCAGCATGACTGCCTTGAGATTTTCCAGATAATGATTTCCCAGCAAATGTAATTCCAGTTTTTTCTGCAGATGCAGATACTGGGCATACATGCTGTCTGTCAGTTTCAGAAAAAATACCTGATCTTCCTGCACCCGACCTTCAAATCCATCCAGGCAGATCCACAGATTCGTTAATCTTAGCGAAATAGTGTAAGGATGCCAGCCATCTCCTTTTCCGTCCGCATTGTCACTGATCCAACGTTCACAGTAATCACGGAAACAGGTGTAGTATTTCTCATTCTTCGTCTCCCGATAAGCTGCCACCAACGGAATCAGAAACTCCAGATACTGAAGGTTAAAGTTCCATAGATGAGATTTGTCCGGATGTTTCCAGTCATTTCCACTGGGTGTTCCGCTCTCATGAAGAAGCGTCACATTCCCATTCAGCAATTCTTCCAGTGAAAACCGCTTTAAGTAGTCTGGATGTTCATCCAGTCTTGGCATCCATAACGCAAGTTCTCCCTTAACCGGTGCTTTTGCCTCTGTCTCCGCCGCTTTTCCTCTGGTCAGACGGTTCTTGATCAGATATCTGATCTGACTTTTTTTCAAATATTTTAATGTCTCACAGTATTTTTTAATATCCACGCTTATTTCTGCTCCACACTCTCGATCACATGATACAACCGCTCTGTCAGCACGGAGAAATCAAAGTCTTTGGCTCCCTCCTGTGCATTGTGCGCCATCTGCGCATAAGTCTCAGCAGGCATATCATGGATCTTCAGAATCTGCTCTGCCAATGCCTGCGGAGTGCACTCCTCCAGAGACAGACCACACTGGTATTTATCCAGAATACAATATCCCATCTTTACCGTAGAGATGATGGGTTTACCGCTTGCCATGTACTCGAACAGCTTGTTGGAGCTGTTTCCGCGGGACCAGTTGTAGTTGCTCTGGGAATAATTCAATACATTCACTGATGATCTGCTCAAAATATACGGAATATATTTTTTCTCTACAAAGCCTTTGAAGATCACATTGTCAATGTGCTCGTCCTTCACCCGCTGCTGCAATTTCTCTAGTTCACTGCCACCGCCGAAGATCAGGAACTGAATATCCTTCTTGTCCTTCAGAAGCTTCGCAGTATCCAGCAGATTTCCCACATTGTTGACCGGGCGGACCGTTCCTGTATAGACAACCTTGAAGGTATCCGATGTCAGATCTGGATCATCCAGCACATTTTTCTCGATACTTTCATAGTAATCTGACAGCTTGACACCATTATTCACATAGTGGCATTTTTTCAGGTCGATCTTTCCACCATGCGCTGTATCCCAGCCCATCTCCTTAATGTGGTCCACATCTCCTTCTTTGGTAAACACAATGGCATCCGCATGGACATACATCCATTTTTCACCGGCACTCAGCATCCTTCCTGGCAGACTGTTCATCTTCACCTTGCCCACAGAAAAGATCGCCTCCGGCCACAGATCCCGCACCTCCACGATGGCAGGCACATGAAATCTTCTTGCGATCAGAATGCCTGCAATACTGGTCAGCGGATGGGCACTGGATCCCATGATCACATCCGGCTTTCCATATTCTTTTGCATACTTCCTGCTGATCTTCATAAGTCCTGTAAAGAACGAGATCATATTCTTTACACGGGACAATCCATTTCCCTGATATTTGCTGGTCTTTACAAACACAAAGGGAACCCCTTCCTCTTCGGTCCGAAGATAAGGCTTCCCATATGTGTCCACGCACCCGCCGGTCTGATGAAGCTCATTGGCCGCAAATACCGTGGTCTCTATTCCTTTTTCCTTTAAATACTCTGCAAAATAAAAATGACGAAGCAACGGTCCGGTAAGCGGGGTCGTTGCATAATGATTAAAAATCCAGAATCTTCGCATGACTTCTGTTGTCCTCCACAGCTTCTGTTAAAATCCATAGTTCTAATTATTTTAACACTTCTTTGGAGTATTTACAATATTTGAAGCTTATAGACTGTAAATCCAGCTATTTTATCCACCTCTTCACAGCTTCCATTCTCATAGAGCTCTGTCAGATATTCTGTTCCCCGGTCAAAACTGCTGATCAGATAGACATTGTCTGCACCATATAATGCCTCTTTCACACTGCTGATTCCATTCTGCTTAAGCTTTCTCTCCCAGACCGGGCTGTATGCGATCCAGTCTCCCAGGGACATATAGTTCATCACATACGGATTCTTCTGCCACAGATGTACATTGTAGGTGGTCATTGCCATAGATGTCACATCGTTAAAATAAAAGTTATCCGGATGATCCATGCAATAGACTTTTAGTTTTTCTACATTCTCATTCCATTTTGCAGTCTCCAGATTCTGTGTACGCACAGTCGTGACCTTCCATACTGCCCCGACGACCATAGCTGCCAGCAAAAGTGCCAGGCTTGCTTTTCTGCACACCTTCTTTGCTGCTGACCGACTCACACCGCCTGCATCATCCATCACATACTCACGAGCCAGCAGTAATAACGGCACTATCAGCATCAGATTCATACTGATCAATACCCGCTCCGGCATTCTGCCCCGGTAGATCAGATAGAGCCAGAGTACGATCTGCATACCTGGAATACAGATGGTCTCCAGCACACGCTTCCAATCCTTTCGGAAGATCCATCCCAGAAGCAATATCACATAACCTGACATAGCTGCCAGATGAAGATACTCATATTTTCCAGCAAGTGTTCCTTTTATATAAGTTTTTACTGTCTGACGCAGCTTCTGTACCACATTGGTCTGTCCGCTGATCTTTTCACTTCGCTTTTCAAAATAGTCCAGAAAGAAAGACTGATCCACACGATCATCCGCTGTATAATTATAGTAATACAGATTCTTTGCTCTGGCTTTGCTGTCAACCCCCACACTGTGATAGAGTGCCTGTTCATCCTCATATCTTGGAAACATATATTCCTCGTAATCATAGATCAGGGAACGGGTGTTATTAAACGCATTGTAGAACTGCCAGTCCTCGCTGCCGTATCCAATAAATAATCCCGCCACATACAGCAAAGCTGCCAGCACCGGTGCTGCCGGAATCCACAGATTCTTCTTATCCGCACCTTTGTTCTCCCATACCCTCAACAGCCACAACAGACCACAGACCGGAAGGATCATGCAAAACACTGAAAATCTCAACTCAATGCTCAGAAAACAGAGAACTGTCAGCAGCACCAGATCTCTGATCTGAATCTCTTCCGCCGTCATATACCAGAAGATCACGGTCACTGCCACAACTGCCGCCGTAGTCGTAAAGGAAAGCTGTGTCATGGGCTTGATATCCAGGATCATCCATAGTACGATCAGCGCCAATGGCCAGATATGAATCTTTCTTCCCGGTCTGCCAGCCAGTCTGTCACGATCTTCCCGCCGTTCCTGTAGCTCTGTCAGCCTCCATGCCATCAGTCCCATACAGCATACCTGCAGAAAAATGTATCCAAGCGCATACCAGTCCACGTTCCGCACTGCACGGTAGAGTCCCGCTACCAGCAGCGGATACCAGTAACCAGTGAAGAAGCCATGGGCATCCGGTATCCCCAGGTACTGGCCTGATATCACCTCCATCATGGTCCGGTCATCCACAATTCCGTAGACAAAAGGCACAGCTGTCAGTAATATCAATATATACATCATCGGGCAGACAACTGCCCAAAAACATTTTTTCTTCCAGATCATCTTCGATACCTCACCTTTATTATATTAGCATATCGTTCTTTTACCTGATGTTCAACTTAATTTTTCTTAAATTTCAACAAAAAAACAAGTAAATATTTTCCATAGGTTGACGCATTTTTTCTTATGGCTTATAATAAATTTTGATTTACAAAAGAACTAAAGGAGTTTGTTATGGAAAAGGAATACGGGGGATATCTGCCGCTGGAGCTATCCAAAGGCAGACCATATTATACAGGAGAGGATGTGATTGCTTTAAATGCCGGACGATATGCGATCACTTACGCCATTGAAGATGCCGGCTGGAAGAAAATCTATCTTCCTTACTGGCTCTGTGACACAGTAAAGGATGCCATTCATATCTGTCTTCCCGATGTAGAAATTGGTTATTACCATATCGATGATCAGCTTCTGCCGACAGATGTCACTTTATATGATCAGGAGGGGATTCTCTGGGTCAATTATTTCGGACTTCAGTCAGAACTGGTCATTGAACATCTGGTGCATCAATTCCACGGACAGATTATCATTGATAACACACAATCCTTTTTTACAAAACCGCATCCCCAGGCATGGCAGGTCTATTCCTGCAGAAAATTCTTCGGTGTCAGTGACGGAAGCTATGTAATCCACCATAACATCAGACATCGGGAAATTGCCGAACGGTATTCCAGCATCTATTCGGTCCATTTGCTGCATAGTCTAGAAAGAGGAACTAACTATTCCTATTCCTTAAATAAAGAGAATGAAACCCGCCTTGGTTTTTGCGGTCCTTCCGCCATGTCCCGCCTGACTTCCGGAATTCTGTCTTCTGTCAACTACGAACAGGTGCAGGAGACCAGAAATAAAAACCTGGCTGCTCTTCATCGGATCTTATCTCCATATAATGAGTTCCCGGTCTTTCGATCTGCCCCTGCCATGTCCTATCCATTCTTGTGGAAAGAGAAACAGTTGAAAAATGCGTTGATTCAGAGTAAAATCTACGTACCGACGCTTTGGACAGAGACATTGGAGAATCCCGGATCCAGTTCCTGGGAACGTTATCTATCCGAGCATCTGTGCATTCTGCCCATTGATCAGCGCTATGATACTTCTGATATGGAATATATCGGAAATACCGTACTGAACCTGATCAATGAGACATCATTGTAATTTAGAAGAAGGTTATACATTATGAAACTCAGCTTTGTCATTCCCTGCTACCGCAGTGAAAAAACAATCATCCCGGTTCTGGAAGAGATCCAGGACAAGATGAAAGAAAGATCAGAATACGATTACGAAGTGATCACTGTCAATGATTATTCACCGGATCATGTACTGGACGTATTAACTGCTTATGCAGATACTCACTCTTTTCTGAAGGTAGTGGATCTGACCCGGAATTTTGGCCAGCATGCTGCCATGATGGCCGGTCTTTCCTATACCTCCGGTGACTGGATCGTATTCCTGGATGATGACGGACAATGTCCCATGGATCACCTGTGGGAGCTTCTGGCTCCACTCCATGAGGGATATGATGTTTCCCTCGCAAAATACAAATTTGAGGAACGAAAGGAATCGTTCTTCCGTGTCCTCGGCAGCCGTCTCAATGATGCGATGGTATGTTCTCTTCTGGACAAACCAAAGGATCTGACCGTGTCTAATTTCATCGCCATGCGGTCTTTTATTGCTGATGAGATTCTCCGATACAAAAATCCGTACCCTTACATCGATGGTCTGATCTTGCGATCCACAAGAAAGATTGCCAGTGTTCCCATGGCAGACAGGGAACGGTTAAGCGGGCATTCCACCTATACACTGGGAAAGCTGATCTCGCTGTTTTCCAATGGGTTTACTGCATTTTCCATTAAGCCTCTGCGGATTGCTACCTTTACCGGTGCTTTTTGCTCTGTAATCGGTTTTATTCTTGGTCTGGTCATCATCGTTGAAAAGATTCTGCACCCGGCCGGCATCCTTCCTGGCTACAGTTCTCTGATGGCTGTGAATCTGTTTATTGGCGGTATGATCATGATCATGCTGGGAATCTGCGGCGAATACATTGGCCGCATCTATATCAGTCTGAACAGCAGTCCGCAGTATGTGATCCGTGATACTTATCATCTGGACCGCCATCCGTTGCGCGGCAGTGAGACTGCTTATCTTGACAAGGAGTAGCCTGTATGTATTACTTTGGACTTATCTTATCCATCATCACTGTCTGCTATAATGCCAAAGAAGACCTGGCCCAGACGGTGGACAGCGTTCTTTCACAGACGTGGAGAAATTTTGAATATATTGTGGTCGATGGCGATTCTACTGATGGAACAAAAGAATATCTGGAACAGCTCAGACCGTCTTTCAAAGAAAAGAACATTTCTTTACGTTATGTTTCCGAGAAAGATGAAGGAATCTACGATGCTATGAACAAGGGAACCCTTATGGCAACCGGTCACTGGGTCATGTATCTGAATGCCGGTGACCTCTTTGTCAATGCATCGGTTCTTCGTAATATTTTTGCTGATGATCCTGATACCCAGATTCTCTATGGGGATACTCTCTGCACCTATCAGGGACAAGTAAAGCGATATCCGGCAAAACCTTTAACCACGCTGCCAAGACAGATGGCCTTCTGTCACCAGTCTGCATTGATCGAGCGGGATGTAGCTCTGCGTTTTCCTTATGACACCAGCTATAAGATCTGTGCAGACCATCACTTTTTCTTAAAAGCCTATTCCAAAGGACTTGCCTTTGAATACTGTGGGCTTCCCATCGCGGTCTATGAGATCTCCGGTGTCTCTGATCGAAACAAATGGCAGGCACACAAAGAGCAGCTGCGGATGCAGAAAGAGCTCGGGGAGCTTTCTATCACCCCAAAATGGATTCTGCTGGAACTGGTATTCTTCATCAAACTGGGATTAAAGGCGATCCTTGGACAAGCATTTATTGATAAAGTCAGAAAAAAGCGGCTGAGCTGATCAGCCGCTTTTCGTTACTCATTTTTTGATTTTAAGATGCTCGCCAGGAATATGAGTCCTGCAAACAAGGTAAGAACCTGATTTCTGTACGTGTACCAGTAGTGGATCTGGGAATGATTGGACATGACCAGATACCAGATATACGGATATGCTGCCACCAGCAGCAAGGGCAGATAAGCCAGGATCGTCTTCATATCCTTTGCTTTCTTCCAGATCAGTAAAATCAACGCGATAACTGCGATTACAATTACTACCTTACTCCAGCTGATCATTCCATTGTCACGGATATTGAGCCACGCCTTCAGATTCTTCTGAAGAGTTCCGATCCGATCCAGCGGCTCCTCCTCACTTCCGTTCAGACGATATTCAATCACGCTCAGGTTTCTGATAAAATACCGTACACCAAGAACGACTGTCGTAATTCCCCATTTCGCAATCCAGGTCAGTGCATAACCAACTCCCCAGGAGATGGATGACCAGATGGTGAACAACAGATTATCCTTCAGATCAGCCTTCTCATCCCGTACCCGCATCCACAACAGCAGGATCAGCGGAATTCCCAACGTAATGATCGGATAAGTCAGAAAATCAAAGAAATTCTCTATCATCCCTACTACAAAGAAGAACAGGAAAAATCCCATCTCTTTCATTCGCAGCTTCTCATACCTGCTCATCAGAACCCCGATGGACACGAATAATACCAGAAATGTAGATAAAAACTGCAGACATACAGACGACAGCGCCGCATTTCCTGTGGCAATTGACAGTACATACAGTACTGCATAGGCTGGCCTGGTCTTCTTCGCGATCATCCACGCACTCCAGAACAGCAGAATCTGAAATGCCAGCATGCCAAGATACCGGATCTCCGTAATCTGGAACAGCACACTCAGCGGCCGCAGATACAGCATATATCCATGCCAGTATCTGGGGTACTGATTGATACTCACCGATGCCTGAATGGGATTGTAATCCCGGTTCGGAATCAGCCCATTATACATAACTCCTTCTGTATGCACATCCATGATGGAGTTGTGACGATAGAAGAAATACATAGGATAAGATCCCTCTCCATCCATGATCTCTATGGAGCTGTTCACATTGTTCTGGATCCAGGAATCCGGAATGCAAAATACCAGTGCCATGGAAACAAAAAATGCAAGGATCAGTCCCACATATACCTTAACGAACGGTTTTAATTGCTTTACTCTTCCCATTTTTTTGTATTCTGTCCTTCCTCATAATCTGTGTCTACAAATATGGTAAATTCATCCGTATGACCATATTCTTTATAGCCATAAGACTCCCAGTTATCACTGTACATGTGGCTGTTAGAAAATACCAGAAATGTACATCCTTCTTCTTTGGCTAAAGATGCGACAAATGCAACATCCATTTCTTCTTCCTGAGTTGCCTTATACAGAGCTGCCTGCGGGCTATCCACTTCCCTTACATTGTAAGTCAAAATATTCCGTCCGTACTCTAGCGTAAGTGACGGATCATACAACCGAATATAAGGCATCAGGCGATTGGATACCAGTGCATGAACATTGCCTGGAAGCAGATCACAGACTGCCACCACATTCTGCGGAATCTTATAATCATTGGTCGATGCCTGAAACTCCTCTGATTTTAACAATGGTGTTCCACACAGTATGATCACTGCCATCCCGATCAGAAACGCCCCCTGCCGCAGCCATCCTTTCAGATGACCGATCAGCAGACAGCATCCATAGGGGATCAGTACAGCTATCAGGATCAGCCACAGGATCCGCCAGTATACGTTCTCTCCCAGCAGCTTCATGAACAGCATCCCGGTCAACGGACACCAGTAGATAAATAAAAACAGCAGTGGCAGCACGCCCAACAGCAGTTTTCGCATGCCATCTTTCTCTTTCCAGAAAATAAAAACCAATACGATCAATAACAGCGGAAAGATCCAGGCTCCCTGAAAGGTATCGAGAAAATCAGTTTTAGCTATTGTAAAAAAATCCTGCATCTTATATCCTTTCAAAATTCTTTTCTGTCAGCATCAATGGGTCAGATAAATATAATACACACCTAAAATAATACACGGAATACAAGCCGCGATTCCATACGCCAGACAGGAAATACTTTTCTTCTTTAACGAAACCACCAGGATCGTCAATCCTACAAATACCGGTGTCAGCATAATTCCCATGGATGACAGGAGACACCCTGCAAGCCCTGTCACACCAAGCATCCACCAGTCTGCCCATGTTTTTTCCTGCAGAGCGATCCGAAGCATCCAGTAAAACAGCAATGGGATAAGAACTGTAGCCAGAATTCCCTTTCCCACCCATGGGGTAATGCTTAGAAATGTCAGCCCCGAAGTATGCTCTCCGCTCATAAAGAGATGAAGCAGTACTGCAAATGCCAGAAACATTCCCTGCAGACCAATGTCCTCTGGAAACAATTTCTTTCCCAGCAGTCCATACACCATATATGCCAGAGGAATGATCAGCCAGGGCAGGATCGTGTGGGCCATGATTGTCGGGATCATCCCGATCAGCTTTGATAACCATGCATAGAAAATGGGCCACAGAGATAACACATATCGTTTATCAAAATCCGCCATAGCTCCTGTCTCCGGATAGACCCAGTAGATCTTATCTGACCAGACAGCTTCATTGGCAAGATTCACATAATAAGTGTCATCCCACTCCAGATACATATGATGGTGAAGGAACCACAACTGATAACAGATCAATACCAGTGCCACCAGATGTCCCAGTGTCACATATTGTCGCCAGTTCTTCAGAAATTCTTTCCCATCTTCCAGAATATCTTTCCAGCAGAACACCCCTGCCAGTGAGACCATTCCGGCTACAATGGTATATACCATCACAAAGCTATGGAAAGATGCAAGCTTCATGGTCATCGGCACAAGGATCAGCTCCATCAGCGCCCACCAGACCATCACACCTGCTACAATGGAAAACCAAAATCCTTCTTTATGAAGTTTTAATACTCGTCGCAATCCATATCCGGCGAAAAATGCTCCACCGAAAAACAGGATTGCCGTCCGTAAGATTTCCAGCCTCATGGTTCCTCCTGTGATTCCAGCATCCACAGCTGCTGGTCTTCCAGATTGTACTCATACATCTGGTCTGTCTTTTCCTGATAATCATAATAATCATTGATCTTCTGCTGATTCAGAACGGATACGTAAGGATAAGTAAACAGGTTCACGCCCAGCTTGTCATATCCGCCCTCACTTACCGCCGCATTCAGATTCTTCACGCCCATCACAAGTGTGAGACACAGGAAAAATGTCATAACTCCGGTTCCTACATATTTTCGGAAAGGTATGCCTGTACCAATATGGGGCTTCTCCGTTATCATCATATCTTCAGAACTCCGACAACATGCCACAAGTCCTGCTGCCACCGCACACTCCACAACCTTGAAGATTGTCGCATAGCGGCTGGCATAATAGGCATTCCCTGACATCAACATATAAAAGCAGACACCACAGATATATACTTTGAACAACTGCTGTACCCACTTGGGAATCTCTTCCTTTTGCCTGCAAAGCCATATATATAGCATCAGCAATACTGCAAAACTCACCACACGCTCGCCCACAGCAAACAGGCTCATGCTGCCCTCTGTGAGAAAATGTGTCATATGATAGAATGGCAGAATTCCCAGGATCAACTGCTCCACCACTGGAATCTGAATTACCAGCCCAACAACCATCGCTGCTCCTGTCAGAGTCACCATGCCCCACACAGGAATATAGTATGCGATCACCAGCACCAGCCATCCATATCCCACCTTATGGAATGATGCCGCGATCAATACACCGATCACATACTGGATCCATTTCTTTTCCAGATAGAACGGAAGCACCAGTCCTAAGAAGATACAGATCGCCATGGCCTGGCGCAGCCCCGATACCATGTAGACAAAGATCAGCACCGGATAAGACAGAAACAGTCCCGTAGTCTGATACGGGACATATTTTTTCAGAAAACGGCCAAGCAACAGCATCTCGATCACTGCTGCTGCCATGGTCACTGTCCAGAACGGTGCCTGGAATAGTTTGAAAAAGGCGCAGAACAACCGCCAGCCCATCTCCGGATAGAATCCACAGATATAGCCTTTGGTCAGATCGATTACCGCAGGAATCGTCCGATAGATACCCTCATAGGTGGCATAGTCTGTTCCCTGTCCAAACCGCAGGGCAACCACTGCCGTAGTCACACACCAGCAGACAGTAAATATCTTTTGCTGATACTTGGGCTTGAACCATTCCAGTACCGCTCCTGCCGCAAGCAGCAATAATACAATCAAATACAGATTCATGCTTTTCCTTCCAGAATATCCGCAATTCGCTTGCAGGCAAATCCGTCACCATAAGGATTGCTTGCAGTGCTCATTGCCCGATAAGCTTCTTCATCCTCCAGAAGCTGTTTGAAATTCTGATAGATGACTTCCTCATCGGTTCCCACCAGCTTCAGTGTTCCTGCCTTGATTCCTTCCGGACGCTCGGTAGTATCACGCATGACAAGCACCGGTTTTCCAAGAGACGGCGCCTCTTCCTGAATTCCACCGCTGTCCGTAAGGATCAGATAGCTTCTGGACAGGAAATTATGGAAATCCAGCACATCCAGAGGCTCAATGATACGGATCCGCTCATCATCTCCCAGAATGGAGTCCGCGATCTCACGGACTACCGGATTCATGTGGATCGGATAGATGGCTTTGATATCCGGATGCTCGTCGCATACCCGGCGAATGGCACGGAACATATGCTTCATGGGCTCGCCTAAATTTTCCCGGCGATGGGCCGTGATCATGATGAGACGGCTTCCCTTTGCCCACTCCAGATCCGGGTGGGTATAGTCTTCTCTCACAGTGGTCTTCAGCGCATCAATGGCCGTATTACCGGTTACATAGATGGTATCCGGATTCTTGCCTTCCCGCAGAAGATTCTCTTTGGACAGCTCTGTAGGTGCAAAATTATAGGCAGAAATAATGCTCACTGCCTGACGGTTGAATTCCTCAGGATAGGGAGAATAGATGTTGTAGGTACGAAGACCAGCCTCCACATGTCCCACCGGGATCTGCAGATAGAAGCATGCCAGTGCCGTCACAAATGTAGTGGAAGTATCTCCATGGACCAGTACTACATCCGGCTGCACCTCTTCCAGCACTGCTTTGATCCGGTTTAAAATATTTGTCGTCACATCAAACAGGGTCTGACGGTCTTTCATAATAGACAGATCATAGTCCGGCTCCACCTGAAATGCTTCCAGCACCTGATCCAGCATCTGCCGATGCTGACCGGTTACACATACGACAGTCTCTATCCCTTTCCGGGTCTTCAGTTCATTGACCAGCGGACACATCTTGATTGCTTCCGGCCTGGTTCCAAATACCAACATTACCTTTTTCATGCCTGTTTCTCCTCCAGTGCATTCTGAATCTTCTGGGCAAGTCTGTGATTATTCCGCTCCACATGTACATGATCCACAAAATAATGCACGGCATCCTGCCATTTAGTGTAGTGCTCTGCCACTGCTTTGATCGCCTGTGCATAATCATCATCTGCGATTCCCACACCGTATTTCTCGCAGAACTCCTTTAACGGAGGATTGGTAGATGTGACCACCGGCTTTCCTTCAAATAAGAATTCGAAGATCTTGCCGCTGGCACAATATTTATTATTCAGGTCTCTCTGGTGATAAGTCACCATACCCACCTGACTGTGATCGATAAAATATTTCAAATGATCCTGGTCCATCCGGGGCAGGATCTTCACATTGGTCAGTCCATAATACTGAATGATCCGATGCGCCAGTTCCTCATCCTCTTCCTCACTGTCACCGATGAGCAGAAGCTCATACTTCTCCCCCAGATCCTTCATGGCCTCGATCATCTTTCCGGTAGTACGGGTCATATCGCAGCCTGCTGTAGAAATGATACGGAACTTCTCTTCTGCAAAGAATTCCTGACACTCCTGCTCCACCTGACGAGCTCTATCTTCAGAAGAGTATGCCAGACGACGGATATTTTCATAGTTGAACGGACGCTTCTTCAGCCCGAACATCTTCACCATAAGCTTTGCGCGAAATGCATTGGCTGCGATGACCACATCTGAATGTCTGGTGAAGATCTTCTCCATGAGACAGCCGATCCGTCCCGGGATACCAGCCGCACTCTTCATATCATAGAGTTCCCGGCAATCCTGGATCACATAGGTGGCACCTGTCAGACGCTTTGCCAGATAGCCCGGCAGGATTCCCTTCCGGTTATCGATAAAAATGGTGTCTACATCCTGCATTTTCTTCGCCTGCTTTGCACAGAAGGAAATGAATTTCAAATATCCGGAACCCTTATACAGAATGTGCTGTCCGCTTATTGGTTCTTCACCCTCATCGCGAGTGATAAAGGTAACTTCACCCAGCTCCTGCGCTACTTTGATCAGTTCTCTGAGACGTCCATCATATTTATAAGAATCATAGGAAATGAAAAGTATATTCATGCTTACGCTCCTGTTTTTTCACGGATCAGACGAATGATCTTATCCTGATCCTCTTCTGCCAGATAGGGAGATACCGGGATTGCCAGTGTCCGTCTACAGATGCTGGTAGTTACCGGCAAAATCTCGCCGTACAGACAGCAATTCTCAAATACCTTCTGCTGATGCAGTCCCTTCGGATAATAGATCATGGTCGGGATACCATTCTCCTGCAGATAAGCACGTACTTCATCTCTCTGTGCCTCATCTTTGAAAAGAATATTGTAAGATGCCCAGCTGGAAGTATAGCCTTCTGGAATCTGCGGAACTTTCACGCAGTCTGCCAGTGCTTCTGTATATCTGGCTGCCACACGGTTCACATCTGTCAGCTCATACTCTTTGAATGCTTTTAATTTCACCTGCAGAACTGCTGCCTGAATGGTATCCAGACGGGAGTTCATGCCCAGACGGACATTATCATATTTGCTGCTACCCTTTCCATGTACTCTCATAGAACGAAGCAGTGCTGCCCATTCATCATTGTCAGTGAAGATGGCACCGCCATCTCCATAGCAGCCCAGCGGCTTCGCCGGGAAGAAGGAGGTGGTTGCAATATGTCCGAATGTACCGGCTTTCTTTCCATGATAGGTGCTTCCAAATCCCTGTGCACAGTCTTCCAGCACATAGAGACCATATTTCTCTGCCAGTGCCAGTACCTTATCATAGTCAGCCGGAAGTCCGAACAGGTCTACGACTACCATGGCCTTCGGCTTTAATTTTCCTTCTTTGATCACTGCCTGAATGCAACGCTCCATGCTCTCCACATCTACGTTGAAGGTATCCTCATGCACATCTGCGAACACCGGAGTTGCTCCCACAAATGCCACAGACTCTGCAGAAGAGAAAAATGTATGATCCGGTACAAATACCGCATCCCCTGCTCCGATTCCCCATGCTTTCAATGCCAGGACCAGTGCATCCGTTCCATTTCCACAGGAAACACAATTCTTCACACCCACGTACTCTGCCAGCTCTTTCTCCAGCTCCTCTACCTGATCTCCTGCAATATAATCAGAAGAATCCAGTACTGCCTGAATGGCCTCGTCCATCTGCGGCTTCAGTGCCTGATACTGGCTCTTTAAATCACGAAACTGCATCTTATGCTTCCTCCTTCATTCTCTCCAGTAATCTCCAGATACCCTCTGCGGAGTTAAAGTTCTCCGGTACGATCTCCTCTGCCGGGATCTCCACACCAAACTGATCCTCCAGCTCTGCGATCAGTGTGATCACATCAAAGGATTCCAGAAGGCCTTCATCGATCAGTTCTGTCTCCTTTGTAAAATCGATCTCCGGTTTCAGAGCTGATAATACTTCCATTAATTCTTCCATGGTACTTCTTTTCTCCATTTCCGCGCTGTCCACTGACCGCGCTATATAAGTTTGTATAACATCTGTATCTACTTTGTATCTTCCTATTTACAAGTATTCAACATCCATGTCTCCAGTCCATCACGGAGCTTCACTACACCCTCGTCTTCACTGTAGAGATAAATCTTCGGCATCTTTCTGCTTAAGAACAGATAGATTCCTTCCGTCACCGAATAGGCACCGATATTGTGGAACACCAGATAATCTCCTACTCTTGCATCGGTGAGCGGCAGTTTCTTCAGCAGAATATCAGCCACCGTACACAGGGAACCATAGACGGTCCATTCCTCTTCGTCCTTCTCTTCCAGTGAATGCTGCGGAAAGTAAGACAGAATCGGCGTCTTCATGGCCATATTCTGACCATAGTAATTTACATGATTGATGCCTCCATCTACGATACACACGTTGACCGCATCATTTTTCTTCTGATCCATGATCTTCGTCATATAATATCCACAGGATGCGGTCAGAAACCGTCCCATCTCAAATACGATATCATAAGGTCTTGGCTCCTGGAACAGCTCCATAAACTCTGTCAGCAGACGCTCATCCTCTTCAAAATCATCCTTGGTAAAATAAGGCACACCAAGACCTGGGCCAAATTCCAGCACCTTAGTCACAAACTGTTCTTCTTCCTCCAGTCTTCTGGCGAAATCTTCGATGTACTCTACTTCCCCGGCAATCTTTTTCATGATTTTTTTCTGAGTTCCAGTAAAATACTGCAACCCGACCATAGTCACATGAGGGAACTTCTCTCTGTCGCGGATACACTCTGTCACATCCGCCTCACTCATTCCAAACTGATTGCCGCTGGTCACACGAAGCAGCAGCTCCACCTGACGATCCAGTTCGTCCGCACAGCGGCTCACCAGCTCCAGCTGGCTTCTGGATTCTGCTGTATAATGGGTCACCCCCTGCTCCATGGCATAGCGTACATCCTCATACTCCTTGTTCACGCCGGAAAGAACAATCTTCTCCATGGGAAGCTTTCTCTCCACACAGATGTGAAACTCTCCCGGAGAACACACCTCATATCGATCCGCCTGGGATTCCAGTGCTTCCACCAGGAACGGATTTGCTTTGATGGCAAAGCACAGCTTCGCCGGATGAATCATCTCTTTGATCCATCCGGCTCTCTTTTTCAATATATCAGTATCAAACACAAAAGACGGCGTTCCCAGCTGAACTGCCAGTCCTTCCAGTTTTTCTTCTGTCACAGACGCTACCTCCTGCTCTAACTCTTTACACGGTTCTGCATGGATTCCCGATACTCCTCCATCAGACACTTCCGGTCGATCTTGCCGTTCTTGGTCAGCGGCATCTCGTCCACCTGACGGAATACATTAGGAATCATAAACCGGGGAAGCCGCTCTGTCAACCTTTCGATGATCTCCTTTGCCTCCAGTTCGCCCACGTAGAATCCGATGATCTTCGTATTCGGTTCATCATAGATACAGCACACACGGCTGATTCCATCCAGTGCCTGGAACGCAGTCTCAATCTCTCCCAGCTCGATCCGATGTCCCATATGCTTGATCTGGAAATCCTTCCGGGTCACATAATAAAGCTCCCCGTTCTCATACCGTCCCAGATCTCCGGTGCGGTAAATGGGTTCCAGATACCGATGATTCAACGGATTCTGTACAAACGCTTCCGACGTCTTCTCTGAGTTTCGATAATAGCCCAATGCCAGAGCTGTACCAGAGACACAGATCTCGCCCAATGCGCCCGGCTCTGTCACCAGATGATCTTCCTCATCTAATAAGAAGACCCGCTCATTCGGAAATGGCACTCCGATGGGAAGTGTCTGATCTTCCGTGAACTCCCGGTCCACAATATAATAATTACAGTTACATGTGATCTCGGTCGGTCCATAGAGATTCACATACAGCACATCCGGCAGGTATTCCCGCCAGTAATTGAGCTGCTTCACCGGCATCACCTCACCACTGAACATGACTCTGCGAAGAGTGGTCGGTACCTTATACCGGAAGCCCTTCAACATGGAGATGATGCAGAGTGCGGATACAGCCCAGGTCAGACTGGTCACCTTTCTGTCATCCAGAAAATCCAGAAGCTTCTTCGGAACACTGAAGTATTTCTTCGGAATCACTTCCAGAGTCGCTCCCATCTTCAGACATGGATAAATATCCTTCACCGATACATCAAAATCAAAGGGTGCCTGATTGCCGATCACATCCTCTCTGGAAAATCCAAAGATCCTTGTGAAATGCTCCGTAAAATCGATAACGGAACGGTGGGATACCACCACACCTTTTGGCACTCCTGTGGAACCGGAAGTGAAGATCGCATAGAGTGGATCCACATCACAGACCATCTTTCGGCGACTGGCAAGTGCCTCTTCATCAATGACCGACTCCACCAGCTCTTCTGCCAACAACACTTTACCAGTGAATCCAAGGGCAGCAACTCTCTCTGCCAGCTTTCCGCTGGTAACGATAACCTCTGCCTCCAGCGTATCCAGGATCGTGCGGATCCGCTCGTCCGGCTGCTCCGGCTCGACCAACGTATAAAAGCAGCCTGCACAGACTGCTCCCATAAATACATTCAGGGTCCAGGCTTCCTTCTCCATCAGCACCGGAACCGGTGCATTCTGCGGCAACACCTGAAGCAGTGCACATCCGATCCTTTTTGCATTTCCAAGCACCTGTGCAAAGGTATAGCTGTGTTCCAGATCTTCAAAAGCCGGTTTGTCAGGACAGTCCGCCGCTGTGGCTTCCAGATAATCTAAAATGTTCTGAACCATGAATGTCTCCTTATTTCTTCTTTAACTCCAGTACTTTCCGTGCCGGGTTGCCAAACTGCTTTTCCCCTTCTGGCACATCCTTGATCGCCACGGCTCCGATTCCCAGATAGGCATGATCTCCCACGCTGATCCGGTTGGTGGTCACTGCCATAGGCGCAATATATACATGTTCTCCCAAGTCACAATGACCGGAAATACTTGATTTTCCTCCTACAGAACTGAACTCCTTGATCACACAGTTGTGTCCCACATCGCCCAGCATACCGATCACGGAGCTTTTTCCAAGAACTGTAGTTCTGGAATCGCCAGCTGCCAGAATGGATCCAGCCAGCAGCAGGCAGCCATCTTCAATGACGGTTCCTGCCAGATGAGGCAGATCTCGGCATAAGCCGTCTTCCAGACGATATACATCCATATCATCCACGCCGATCAGACATTTCTCCTGGATCTCCACATGAGATCCGATCCGTACATGATCCTTGATAATGGTTCCGGCTCCGATCCTGCAATGATCACCGATCTGTACGTCGGCTCCAATCACACAGAAAGGTGCAATCTCCACGTCCGTTCCGATCTTCGCATCAGAACTGATATAGCTTCCATTCTTCTGTACCAGCTCTGCTTTCGGGAGCAGCTTTTTATAGGTTTCCAGCAATACACCGTACAGACTTTTCTGCATGGATGCCTTCAGCTGAACACAGGACTCATGAAGTCCCGACAGCTCTACTTCTTCTTTAGTCACAAAGATGCTGTCATGCACTTTCGTATAGCTGTCCGCAACCTCTGTCCTCACGTAGATCATGCTGTTGCTCTCCGGTGCTTCCGGATCAGATACGCCGTACAGCAGTCCTTCTCTTCCTGCAAGCTCCGGGAATGCTGTCCCCGCAAGCTCGCTCATCTTTATCTCACCGATCTTAAACATCGAATTCTCCTGCCATATCCGTACTCTTGAAATGTTTCAGCGGAAGTTTTACCGGTACTCCATCCTTCTGGCTCTTGTAGATGGCAAGCACCATCTCCAGCGCATTACGTCCTGCTACAGCATCCACATACGGCTGTCTGTCATGCTCAATGGCATCGATCACATCCGCATACAGACTGGTATGACCATTTCCATATACATTGCTGGTAGCTTCCTGCAGGTTCTGATTCTTGGCGTCCTCTGCCTGCTCATCCTCGAATGCCCATACATCTATGTTATTGGTGGAAGTACCACCCAGCTTCACGGTTCCGTGCTCACCGAACATATACAAGGTCTCTTCCAGATTCTTCGGATATACATTGGTGGTTCCCTCGATGGTTCCGATGGCACCGTTCTTGAATTTTACAATAGCCATACCGATATCCTCGGCCTCCAGATAATGATGGAACTGCTGTCTGGTCACACCATAGACCTCATCTACCTCATCTCCGAACATCCAGCGGAGAAGGTCGATGCCGTGGATACACTGATTCATCAGCGCACCGCCGTCAGATGCCCATTTTCCTCTCCATGGAGCCTGAGTGTAATAGCCCTCGTTCCGGTTCCACAGTACATGGACGGAACCATGGGACAGTTTTCCGAAGCGCCCAGCTTCCAGAGCCTTTCTGGTCTCCTGTACTGCCAGGTTGAACCGGTTCTGATGGCAGGCAGATACCTTCACGTTCTTTTCCCGGGAACGACGGATGATCTCGTCCGCATC
>NZ_JBBMFC010000034.1:0-21123 GCF_040096225.1 Hominiventricola aquisgranensis
TTTGCAACAAGATTTTATAAGTGTACATAAAAATAAATAACTATTTCATAGAGAAAAATGCACCGAATACAGAGTCGATAGGCATACTGTATCCGGTGCGTTGCAGACTTTTTAACCTTTCAGATAGTAATGCACATAGGCATTATAATCTCGACGCCTGGTAATCAACCGCAGCCAGATATAAAAGTGAGCAGTTTCCGAATACAAATTGAATTCGGTGGGCTCGCTGGTGGGTTGGGCGTACCCTCGGCAGAACCGTGTCAAGGTGTCCAAATTCCGAAACTCCGGCAGTTGGAACAGCGCATTCTGGAAAGCATCAATTTCATGGGCAGCTTCCAGAATGGGCGCGCTCTTTTGGCACTGATGCCAAGTGGTCCACCATTTCCATCCATCATAATCAGAACGGGAATAGGCTATCTCGCTGGCAGGCCGGGAACCCTGCTGGAATAGATCTTCAAAGGTGCAGGAAGTAGTCAGCAGCGGAGCTTCAAAATCGGTCTGCTGCTGGCTCAAACCGTTTTTGACAGCTGCCCATTCTGTTAGAGGAAGTGGGCAACGGTTGGCATCACGCAGGGCTTCATCCATACCGCACGCCTCGCAGATATGGACATCTGCATAGCGGCTCAGGGCGTTGATGACCAGCCGGTGGTCCAGTGGCTGCCCACATCGAAGACACAGGGGTGGTTGCTCCGCTTCTGGGGTAAACAGCAGTTTGTCCTGCTGCCATACGGTTTCCAACATGGATTTGGGATAGATATGGATCTTCATGATGATGTCCTCCTAATTTTATTCCTTTAATATTCGTACCGTTTCCTCCGGTCTTCAGACCAGGGAGGGTAGACACGCAATTCTTCCTGAAACATGGCCATCAGCTCGGTTGCCATGTCCTCTTTACGCCGATAGATGCGCTGCTTCTCTGTACCATCTGCATAGAGGATGGTAGTTTGGAGTGCGGGACCTTTCTGCGTGAAGATGAATTTGCGGCCATGAGAAGGGTCAAATGCCTCGATCCAGAGGGGCAGGGTGGAGGAACTCCCATCCAGACACCGCCAGCCGCTGTAATCGGTGTAGCTGAATCCGTTGATTTCTCGCGCCAGTCTTCGCAGGGCAAGATACAGCCGCTCAAAGCGGCGCCCCAGCTCGCCTTTCTGCCGCCGGATGTAGAGGGTATGCCCCTCATGATCCAGGGCATCCAGTTCTTTGCCATTAAACAGGTATTCAGGGTAAAGGCAGCCATCCGATTCAAGAATTTGCCCGGTAGGTTCCGCAAGGTGATTGTCTGACAGCCAGACTGGAAAAAGTCCGTCTGCGGCTTTTATATTGATGAAAGCGCAGTGGTCGGGCCGGATTCCGGTTAAGTTGGTGGTAAGGGTTTCCCAAAAAATCAGGATGCCGTGATCCTTTTCATAAAGCTTGATGGCGAGATTGCCGTTGGGATAGGTACTGATTTTCAAAGTCAGCTGGGATCGGTATTCGCCCAGCGTAAATGCGAGAGTATTCATAAGCGTTTTCCTCCAAAGAAGCACCGGACGTCTGCAAAAATGCAGATTTCCGGTGCTTCTTAGTGTGTGTTCCGGACAAGGAAACCGGAGCAGGGAGAGGAATGCAGTTCCTCTCTGGTCATCGTCAGCTACACAGCCAAAGTTTTTGACTCGAACTGATAGCGCAGAACCTGAGCCAGCTTTGTCCTGTTTTCACAAGTAATGCGATAGGTAGGGCCATAGTTGTGCCGCTGTTCATCCATCCTTCGAATGGAAATGCTAAATCGGGTGCCCTCCTGAGTGATCCACAGACGCCTGCCCGTGGCAGCATCTTCAGCAATAATCCATAAAGGGCACTGCATGGTCATGTAGGTCTGGGGGTAAGCACGCCAGCCGCTGCGGTCATGGTAACAGAAACCGGGGGTAGTCTGCCGCCTTTCATTCAGTACATCATAAATTGCCTTATATTTCATGCGCTGCACCGCCTTTCAAAGTTTTTCAGGTAGCCTGCATACCCTTCCGGGTCCAGCTCCTGCAGCCGGTTGGCACGAAAACGATATTCAGGATAGGTGCAGAACCCACTCTGCATGGTGCGGCCGGTTGGGATAGCCAGACCATGTCGGATGAGCCAGGTGGGAAATTCCGAATCGGCATTGGTGTCGATAAAGGCATGGTCTTTTTGCCGTTGGCCGGGCAGGTTGACGGTGAGAGTCGCCCAGGGTTCCGGGTCGCCGCTTTCCCATGTCACCATTTGTATGGCAAGGTTTCCATTCAGGTAGGAAGTCACCTGCAGCTGGATGGGGTGCGTGGCGCCAAATTTCTTGTAAGGCAAGGTAACAGGTGCCGCATCGGTATCAGGTTCTTCGTCCTCCACGCCCAGTTCCCAACTAAGGGACAGAATCTGGCTCTGGCTCAGCGTGCGGGCATATTTCTTTGCGTATTTTGGCTTGAAGAGCAGGGTACCGTCCTGCAGGAGCAGCTTTCCTTCTTTTTGCTCCTGGATACAGCGCAGCCCATGCAGACGGGGCTTTGCGCGCTCCACCGCATCGTGGATCTTCGGATGGTCAAACCATATGGAATACTGTACGGCTACATGGAGATGGGGATGCTCCTGAAAGCGTGAGCATAGGAGCTCCAGCACCTGTTGACAGACTTTTTTTCGTTTCTCCAGCGTCTGACGCTCGTTAAAGGTCAGCGTGAAATATGAGAAATCCCGTTCGGATGCGTCTGCGGCGCCGTTAAAGGGATTACACCAGAAGTACAGGTCCCATCGGTCGCTGCCATAGGACACAGGGATATTTTCGTCATACTGGTAGCAGACAAAGTCCTGTGCGATAGCTTCCATGACGGGTTTCATTGCTGCGCTGCTCTCCAAACTTGCTTGGCGGATATACTGATCCCATTCTTCGCGGGTGTGGCTGTCGTAAAACTGTTTGTTGGCTGCTGCCTCTGCTTCGGTGCATAGAGACTGCAGGCGCAGGGAGTGGACATCTTCTTTGACATAGCCTTTTTCAAACCATCTGGTATCAATATTCATATGAGAACGATCTTCGTGGATTTTCATTTTGCATCCTCCTTGTGTATAGTTGCTGCATTTTTTGACGCAGTGTGGTCATTGGTCTTTCCAGTCATAGAGCAGTAGGTCATGTCCGGAAGATTTGGCTTCGGCTCTTTTGTCCCGGAAACGGTAGTTGGTAAACACAAAGCCGGTGGGCTTGTGGGTATAGCGGACAGCCAGAATGTGGAACTGACTATTTAGCCATTCAGCTGAGTCTACGGCTTCCTCAACGGTGTTCTCAAAATCGGTGGCAAAGAGCCAGTTTTCCCAGTACCAACCATGCCCAACCGTTTCTATGACATCCGGCAGGGAGAGCAGCTTTTCCCTTAGTGCTTCCTGATTCTGCAGGTGCGGATATTGTGTATGAACGGACTGCACCAGCGATTGGCGGAATTGGCAGAAAGGTACGAAGGGTTTCTTGCCTTCAAAGTTACCATTGCCGTCCAGTGCACAGACTACGCCATCTGCAATCACTTCAAAGATGAGGTCTTCCCGGATGAGACTGCCATTTTCATTCCAGTCCGGTGTAGAGCTGTACCATGCGCCGCTTTCGGTATCCCGGTTGTAGTAGCGTACCGGTTCTGCAATGGTGCAGAATACATCTATACAGAATCCGGGATCTTCAAACAGAAAAGATATTTGTCGTTTTATCATCAGGTGTTTCCTCCTAAATGAAAAAAGGACCGGCAGGCCGCTAAATGCAGTCTGTCGATCCTTTCGGTTATAAGCCGCAGGTAATGCGGCAGGGTTCCTCGTTAAATCAAAGAGATAGGCACGATCAGATTGTTCTGATCAAAAGCGCCCAACTGGTCAGCCATGCACAGGATAGCACCAGTGCCGCGCTGCAGTGGGGACTTGTCGATCAGGTCAAATACCTTCGTCAATTTCTTTGGCGGCGAGGCCATCTTTTTGATCTCGATGGGAAACAGTTTTCCGTCACGCTCCAGGATCAGGTCGATTTCTCTGGCATCCTTATCCCGGTAATAGTACAGGAATGGCTCCTGGCCGGCGTTCTGATAGGTCTTGATGATTTCCGCTACGGTATAGTTTTCCAGTAGTGCGCCGCTCATGGCTCCTTCCATGGCTGTCTCCGGACTGCTCCAACGGGTCAGGTAGCAGACAATGCCGGAGTCGTAGAAGTAGAGCTTGGGTGTGGATACGGTGCGTTTGAGGACATTATTGGAATAGGGTTCCAATAAAAAGATGATCCCCAGCGCCTCCAGAACATGAAGCCAGTTTTTGGCTGTGGTCTGGTCGATCTCCGCATCATCGGCAATGCCCTTGTAATTGACCTGCTGGGAAGTCCTGGCGGCAACAGAACGCAGGAACCGCAAAAACTTCAAGCTGTCAATGTCATTGGACAGCCGCCGCACATCCCGTTCCATGTAAGTGTCAATGTAACTGGAATAGAAGATGGAGGCATTGGAATAGGTTCCTGTGACCAGGGCAGGCATCCCGCCCTGATGGATATGCTGAAAGACCTCTGGCGTGTTCAGCATTTGGCGTCCGTTCTGCCGTTCGGACAAAAGAGGCAGCTCCAGGCTGAACGGTGGTTCAGGAGGCCGTTTCATGATCTCACTCTGGGAAAGCGGTGAGAGGTGGAGCAGAGCCACCCGGCCTGCCAGAGATTCCTGTACGCCCTCCATCATCTTGAAAAGCTGAGAACCCGTCAGCCAGAAATCGCCGGGCTGATGGCGTTCATCTACCATGATTTTGATATATGGGAACAGTTCCGGTGCGTATTGCACTTCGTCAATGAGCAGCGGCGGCTGATACAGCTGAAAGAACATCTTTGGGTCCGTCTTGGCGAGTTCCCGCAGCGTCAGATCATCCAAAGAGACCTTTTTGCGCCCCTTGCCCTCGACCTCTATCAAATGTTCCAGCATGGTAGTTTTTCCAACCTGCCTTGGGCCGGTAAGCAGAAGCACAGGATACTGTTCATTCAGCTCCATCACCGGTTTCTCCATGTGTCGGGTGATATACACAGGCGTTCCTCCTTTCTTAATTTCGGCTGATATATTATTATATACCTATTTTAGCCGAAAAAATCTGATTTTGCAAGTAGGCAGTCTGCAAAGTAAATTTCAGTAGCGATTTTAAGGGTCATTCCTGCGCAGCGGAGGGGTTGATCATTTCCTTCAGACTGGCGATATACTGCTTCCATGCCTGTCTGGATTCTTCAGCACGCTTCAACTCGGCAAGCTGTTCTTCCGGTGACAGGGCTTCAAACTCGCATTGGCGGCAGTCCCTATCAATATCCAGAAAGATGCGGTTCAGGATGGAGAGAGCCAGTTCTGTAACAGTGGGGCTGTGTTCGTCAAGTGCTTTGCGTCCCTGACGAAACAATTCCAGATAGCGCTCATATTGCTGTTCGCTGATGAATTCCCAGCCGTAGGCTTCCTGGATGTCGCTTTCGCTATGGTATTGCATAGCTGCTTCAAATTCTGCCTCGCGGTCTGCGGCTTCCTTTTCGATGTGCCGCTTGAGCTTGGCGCGGATGCGCTCCAAGTCTTTGAGCAAAAGCTTGCAGGCTTTGGCCTCCATGAGATAACCGTGTGCTTCGCTGTTTAGATATTGCTGAGATGTATTTTTCATGCGGCAGCTTCCTCCTTGGATTTGGATTGAACAAAGAGTAGGAACCCATTGCTGGTATCCTCCAGAAGCTGCCATGTACCATCCCGCCAGACGCAGGCGGTTGCATCGTTGTAGACTTCCGGCGTCTTGGGCGGGTCGTCAAAGCATTCCGGCGTCACATAAAGGCACATATGTCCCATATAGAAGGGCTGCAGAGCTGCTTCTATCTCTTTGCGCAGGGCAAGGGCGAGGGATTCGATCTCGTCAATATCCTGGCGCTGAAAGGCAGCATCTGAGATCTGTTTGAGCCGCTTGGTTTGCTTCACAGCTGCATCTATATAGGGTACGGCCTCATCAAAGTATTTGTGTTTGATCCGCATACCGTCAAATACCAGAAAGCGGGTATAGGCGGTAGCGGCTTTACAGATGTCTTGCCGCAAGGCATCAAATGGTTTTTTGTACTTGGTTTTCAGCACCTCCATGGATACGACCTGCAGATTGCGCCGCAGGGTTTCCAGATGGTTCACTAAAGTGGTGCGTAGTTCATCTCGTTCCATAGGCATCCTCCGTGGGTAACTTCCGGGCGGTTATCCGCGCCGGAAGTGGCGGCAGTGCTCATGCACATTGGCGTGGGTAAACGCAAAGCTCTTGCAGGCCAGCAATCGGTTCCGTTCTCTGGAAGATTGCCGGGCAACGTTTGCATGATACTTTTTAACAGATGTTTTTATAGGGTTATTCGAGTTCAGGTTCCCAAGGGGTATCTTCCTCATAAGGCGCAGCCTCCTTTTCATTGTCAGTGGACTTGTCGGCAGCCCGTACCGTCAGCAGAAGGGCATCTTCCCCGACATCGCTGCTGTGGGACTTTTGGGCTCGTTTTCTTTTGCATCGTTCCACGGCTTTGTCATAGTCGTAGCCGATACCAGCTTGCAGCTTGTCCGCAATTTTACGTAGCTTTTCTGCATGGTACTCATAGGTAGCACGATGGAATCCAGTCAGCTCCCACTGATCGCACACCGATTCCAGAAGCCGGACATAATCCCGCAGTGCGTTGACTGTTTTGTAGATATCGCCATAGCAGGTAGTAAAGGTATGGACGCCATCAAGATCCCGAAAGCAAAAAATCAGTTCTTCCCCCAAAAACTGTTCCAGTTGGACTGATTGTGCGATCATTGGCCGAAAAGCTTCCTGGGGCAGTTCGGGCAGTCTGTTCTCATCCATTGCTATCCTCCTCATGTTCCGGTATTGGCGGCTGTGGGCCTAAGCCTGCCGCAAACATCTGCACAGCGGTACGGTAACCAGAGGCGTATGCCTGCTCCAATACAGCAGAATTGCGGCATTGTACCGCAGTCTGATACTGTTCAAAAGCGATGGATGCCTCGTTGGAGAGCAGCGGGAGCAGAGCTTTTTCTTTCTGTTGTACTGCCTGATTAAAAGGTGTGAGGCGTTTATCAAGCTTGAACACATCTGCTTCATATTCGCCATAATAGAGCGAAGTGAGAAAGCGTGGGTCTGCCGGAAAGGATATAGCAGATGGTGCAGGGCGGGAAAGCGCCGCCGCAATATCTTTGAGTGTGTTGATCAGTGCAGGGAGCTGAACATTAAAAAATCTTTGCCCCATTGCTGTTTCGTGTAAATTCATAAAATGAGGCCCCCTTTCTAAAAGCCATTTGCCTTTTACTGTTCCCTGGCAATCCGGTGCAGGTCTGCTAACAGGTGCCGGTTATTCTGCTCATACTGAGGCTGAAAAGGCTGGTCTAAATCAAAATTGTAATAGCGGTAGTAGATCACCTTGAATACAATGCCCTGCCGCATGTCAGGGTCAATGGCGCGCATCAGTTTGCCCAGTTCGGTGGCGATCTCATATTCCCGCTTTACATATTCTTTGTCTTCCCTCTTAAAATTCTGATACAACCAGTCCTTGACGGATACCCGGCTGCCGGTAAAGTGGCTCCGGTGCCGGTCCAGACACAGGCAGTATTCAAAATCACGGCCACGCTCCCCTGGACCTACGGTAAGAGGATAGATACGGCAGGTACGGGTACGGGCAGGGTAGACGGAACAGCGCCCATCCATAAGGAAGATACAGGGGCCGTTTGGGGCTTTTGTCTTGAGCATATAGATAGGGAAGCCTTCTTCGGTCAGTGGTTCCGGTTCGCAGTAGCGGAACAGGAAATCCTCTATTCCTTCAATGGGCTCACCTTTTGTTCGGAGATAGCGAGCCAGGCGGTAGGCGTCCAGACTCTCCACCATTACACAGCCTTCGATATTGCGGCAGCACGCCCCGCATTGACGGCAGGAAAAGGTAAACTGGTCTTTGGGGCGGACTGGTTGAATTTCATTCATGATTTCTTCGTTCATTTTGTTCCTCCATAAAAAGAGCCGTGACGGAATGGTATCCGCCACGGCCAGAACTTGTGGAATAGTCAGCGGGAGCCGGCTGTTCCAATCCATTTACAGTCCCTTCACGCACATGCGGCCAATCTCACAGGGAGCGGACTGACAGCCGCCAGCGGAAAAGGGGACATGGACAGATGGTAGTGGGAGTTCTGCGTTTCAAAACGGACGCAATCCTCCGACTCCTCCAGAATCGCCACCACACGCGAAGTGTGGTAGATGTTTCCTCCGGCGTGCAGAAGCGCACCCCGCCCAACAGACAGTGGACGTAGCAGAGAACCATTCAAAACGATCTGTTTCTTTTCTTTCTTCATTCGGTTTGACCTCCAATCTTTTTGAAAATGTGGATGTAAGGGTATTTCGTATCTGTAATGGGTTTACCCATAGCAAATGTCCAACAGCACATCATGGACTTCGGCCAGAAGCTCTTTAATGCGCCGCATAGGAACCTTCTGGGTGCGGGCAATCTCACGGATACCATAGCCGCCCTGTTTCAGATGCACAATATCCATTTGCTGCTTGGATACTCTGCCGGCCAGTTCGTGGAGCAGAAGATCCATTTCCAACTGCTGCATGATTGGGTCATGGGCAGGAATGGTATCTTCTAAAGGTGCACCATCAGGATATAATCCGACATGAATACTGAGAACCTCCATATTGCGCTTGCGGCGCTCCTGGGTACGGAAGTAATCGAATAAGCAGAATTTCATTCTCCGATTAGCGATGGTGGAAAAAGTGAACTGTTGTGCGGTGAGATCAGAAAAGTAATCCCGAACGGCTTTCAGATAGCCGAAAATGACTACATCGTAAAATTCATCTTCTGGCAACCGGTTTTCGTTCAGAAACTTATAGACCAGGCTATGATGGGCGGTGGCAAATGCCTGTTGTTCTTTGGTTAATGGTACTTCACATAACATTGTATTTTCCTCCTTAAATAAAAAAAGAGGGATACCTCCGGTGTGTTCAACCGAAGGCATCCCTTTGTTCATGTGTCATGTGGCGCAGGTCACATCAAGATACTTATGCGGGCAGCTGCTCGCAGTCACCATTGATCTGGCTGACAGTATAGTGACCGTCTGCCGGCTCGTTGGTCATGGCGCCAGGCTCGATTACATAATCGCAGCCGGTGTCGCGCTGCTCCTCAGTGATTTCGGTACGCTGTTGGAGCAGGAGTTTGATCTGCTCCTTAAAACTGTTGGCGTAAGCCCGGATCTGAGCCAGTTCCTCGCCCTGGAAATCCTGCAGCAGTTTGAAGGTAGCAACACTGTAGTCATTGGTGCCGTTGTTCTCACGCTTGAGACCAATCTGCACGATGCTTCCGCAGGTGGCGCGGCAGCGGAACATAAAAGCTCGATTCAAAAAGTCTTTGAAAGGTTTGATGCTGGTGGGGGGCAGATTTATCTGCAGAGGCATGTACTCTCCACTGCGGAGCAGGTAGAGTATACGCATATTTTTGCAGGCTTTTCCCTTGCTGCCATCAGGTGCAGAACCAAAGCGGTTCATTGCGCAGGTGGCGCAGGCACCGCCGGGTGTACCGATGCCGATCTTGCCATCCGCAGAAGAACAAAGCGGCGTGGTATCGTCATCGTACTCGCTGCCGGCCGGCCAGTAGGCGCAGGTGGCGTGGCTATGCAGAATGACGCCTACCAGAGTCTTTTCATAGTCAGGATTGTCCGGATCATCGGACGGCATCTCGAACTGGAGTGTGCCGCCGGCGGGAATCTTGACACGCGGAAAGCTCATCTGCAGACCATCGGCGTCCTCGGCCAGTTCCTCGGCGCTGAAATCGCTTTCGATCATAGTGGGGAGCATGAATTTTTCCTGTTTCATCAAATCGCTGTTCTGATTATACATAGTGGTTCCTCCTTAAAAATGTGATGGTTGCAGATGGTCAGGCGGCCATCTGATTGATACGGTTCCACTGCTGCCGGGGCATGGACAGGATATTGTATCCGATCCCCTCCAGGGCAGTGGCGCGGTCATAGCTGTCCACATCCTGACTAAAGCGTGTTACGGCATTGGATAGCCCATAGAGGGTCAGATCCTTGCCTTCAATCAGACGCTGCAGAACGCCGGTGCTTTCTTCCTCGGTGATATTGAAATCCTTGCTTGCCAGACGGACAACACTGGGAATATCAGTGGTATTCATCTGGACGGTTGTGGCTTCACGCATCATGCCGACTACCCGTGTAAACCGTGTTTCATCCACGGCGGCCATCACGGTATCCTTGATCTTCATGGCAAATGCGTGGTCATCAGCGGCCAATGTCTCCTGTGAGAACAGTTGGAAGTTTTCGTCTGCCTCATTGACCCGTCCGATGTGAGTACGGCGAGTCTGGGCATCGTTGACAACCATGCCGTTACTGCATACCAGCCGATAGACCAAAGGCTGGATGTTGACGGAACCCAGTCCAACCTCACTATTGCTGATGATAACGCCGGACTGCACGATGTCACCGGGTACAACTTCGGCTTCAAGCCGCTTGTTGACTACCTTGATGTACATACGGCTGTCCGTGATCTGGCAGCTTTCAAAATAGGCGTCCTCCATTTGCTGAATGACAGGAAGGACGATTTCTGCAATGTCCAGGTTGTCAATGCGGCGATAGCGGTTGCTCAAAAACGCCCGTACAGTGCCATCCAGGGTGCGGACCATACGCTGGGTCGGTTCCCGCTGGAACCAGGAATTCACATTCTCCGCCAGCAGTTCCGGATAATCGGAAAGCATACGGTCATAGTAAGCAGCCGGAATCTTCAGATGTGTGCCGATCTGCCGATGGGCGATCTGGTTGATCTCCAGTGGCTCCACCAGTGGGTCATCGTGGTCATCAAAGGTGTGGAGATAAAGTTGAGAACCAAAAGGTTCTACTTGAAGCCGACGGGTATCAAGCAAATAGTCTTGCTTGAGTTTGGATTGGCGTTCAATCTGCTGTGCCATTTCCACGATGGTAAGTCCTGATTTCATTCGTCAAGTTCACTCCTTTCTCTGTGTTCCTTGGCAGCAGAAGCATTACCAGGACACCTGAATGCCCTGGGCAGTGACTTCAGCGGCCAGACCATTGCTTTCCAGAACCTCTGCCAGACGGGGCCAGTAGACCTTCTGGGGAAAGTTGTTCAGATGCTCCTGAGAAACAGCATCTTCGCCCTGCTCAATGCAGATATCACCGTCTTCCCGAAGCGTCAGTTTACTGTGCCCACGGGAATTAAGGTCGGAGATCAGTGCTTCCAGTACAGAGCGTCCTTGCGTTTCATACCAGATACGGGGATCAACAGGCTGCCTGTTCGGAGGTGTTGCATCATCCTCGTTAGTTTCTCCGCCGACCTTGGACAGCGGAACGATTTTGACCATATCGCATTTGATATTGGCGTTCTGATCCAGTGTCACATCGGCGTGATCAAACTCGTCAATGCCAAACACACGGATTCGGCCGGTACCGCCATTGCGGATCAGCTGCTCCGGCTGCTTTTCACACCACTCGAAGGTGGCTTGCGGATAAGCGGAGCGCAGATATGCCAGAATACGATGGTTGGTGTGGCGCACCAGAAGGTCATCGGAGTTGGTGCCGCCCAAGTCAGGAATCTCAAAACTTCGTGTTTGGATGCCTTCTGCATGGAGCTGTCTGGTGCGCTGTTGACGCTGGCGACGCCGTTGGGCCTGCTGCATATAGGGGAGAAGCAGGATCAAAACTACCCACAGTCCCCAGAGAGTGAAAACGCCCAGCAGCAGCCAGATCTGCCAGGGCCTGCGCACGAGAGCCATAATTGCGATGACCGCACCAATCAGGATCGTGATGCTGCCACTCAAAAGTCCTCTGTCATTATTCATGTTTGATACCATCCTTTTTTCTGAATTTGTTGGAAAACAAAAAAAGAGGGACCGCACCAAGCTTTCAGTTTCATTCTGAAAAACTTGATACGGTCCCTCTTAGGAGCCGAAGTAAACTACTCCGGCAGGGATTCACGGTCACCGTCCAATACCTCCGCGGGAGGCAGTGCGGGTTCCGCCGTAATGTCCGGGTCATTCTCTTGTCTGTTCGCCGCGGCGGGCTGTTTGGGGAGAAAACCGAAGTCATTTAGACTGACCTTCAGTTTCTTTTCCAATTTGCCGTCCTTCATGCGAACATCTACCAGCCGCTGTGAGCCGGCAAGCCAGATCATACTGCCTTTTTTGACCTTGAATTGCATGAGCCGGGTGACATCTGCATCCCAGGCCCACACCTGATAGAACTGCGTCCAGTTTTTGGTGCGTTCCATCAGATCAAAGCATACATAGCTTTGTTTGGACTGGCTTTCTTTGGGTACGAGGTCGTTCATGACGCGCCCGAACACAAAAATCTGTGCCATAACACTCCTTTCTGCCATTGGCATTATTATCTATATAAAAAAGTGCCAGCAGTTTTTCGACCCTAAAAGGGCGCAAAAAATCACTGACACTTGCATACAAACTTAACAGCGTGTGCAATGCAGGCTTTTGGCCTACGGTACAGATCAAAAAGACCTGTATTCCCAAATGGGATACGCACAAAAATCAATTACAGATACAGTATAGCACTGCATCTTGTGCCTGTCAAGATGTAAAACACTATATATAGATTTATAGCCAGCGACAAGTACGATATGTAGTAGTTGAAAAGGTTTTACTCTGTAAGATGGTTCATAACGCGGTAGTAGTCATCCAATAGGTAGAACTGAGTCTTTGTTGGGGATGCCGTTTGATAGTCAAAGGTCAGGCCGTATAGGCTTCCGGTGCCATCTACTCCCAGAGGACCAAACCAGCAGGACATTGTATGGCCGTTGAAATACCATAGCTGCAGGTCATTATATTCCGATTCGGTAACGAGTCCTTTGCGTGCCAGCCGAAGGGCGTCATCTTCACTGATCAAAGGATGGGACAGAAAATGGTGGTAGAGATCATCGGACATACCAAGTGCCTGCTGGTAGGTAAGCGGGTTGGGATTGTCCAGCCACCAGCGGGTCAGCGCTTCAAAGTCATGGACGACTGGGCGGGGCGTAAGGCTGCGGAATTGCTTTAGAAAAGCGATTACTGTTTCTGGAGCAGCTGGAGCTGGTATAGGTATTTCCTGTACACAGTCATTGAGAAAGGCAAACGCGATTTTTTCACCGGTTTTGTCCTCCAGCATCAGTCCGAAGCGCGACAAAGGAGCGAGCAGGAAATGCTCCAGCGCAAAGTTTTCTTCCAGAAAGCGATAGACTTTATATTGTTCGATGGTATGGGGCTTATACATAGGAAACCCTCCTTTCCTTGATCTACCCAATAAATAGGGACAGAAGGAATGTATTCTGCAAAATATAAGGAAATCAGGCGTTGGTCATTGTGATTTGCAAAATGCCCTTTAAGAAAGCGAGGTGGCTCAAAACCACCTCGCATTTTTAGGATTCAGAGGACGGATCGGGATGTTACTCCGGCTCGCTGATTGCTTCATAGCCCAAAAAGCTGTTCGTTGAAAGGGCTGCGTCCAGATAGTCATTTCCCACGGCAGGCCGCGCCCCTTTCTGAAAGTAAAATCGGTAGGGTGCGCCTATTTTAAGCCGGGCCGATTTACTGAGAAGCAGTGTGATCTCTATACCATGGCTGTCTATCAGATGTACTTTGCGGTAGTGGCGGAGCATAGGTGTACTGATACCGGCGCAGATGCCTTCCACTACCTCGTAGTTCTTATGTGCTGCAGTCGCCCAGATCCATCGACAGGATATAAGACAGGCGCAGAGTACGACAATCCCCAATGCCAGCAGGATATGATCTTTAGTCGCCACGCAGATGATGACGCTGATTCCCGCACTGGCGATTCCGGCCAGCAGAGTGAGCAGAAACTTTCGCTGCAATACGGTGGGAAAAAGAGTCCATTGTTTCATCATGCTCATACCCTCTCAAAGATAATCTGCTGCCGCAGATAAAGATTGGCAACGGCTAATGTCACTGGCTTGCTGCTCTGGCTGATTTTGACCATGCTGGCAATGTTGTCACTGGTGGTCGTTTCATCTCCGTAGAGGGAATCCAAAAGCGCACATTCATTGGGGAGGCGGGAAATATTTTTATCTATGCACTTGATGATCTCTGCAGTGGAGAGCAGGGCTTGGCCGGCAAGGCGCATGACCAGAACTTCGTATTTGGTGCGTTTATCTTTCTGGAACAGTTTCCGCGCAGCGGATACCGGAACATGTGCCAGCAGCGTCAGCTTGACAAAAGAGGCGAGCCGGAGGAAGAACGGTCCGCTGGTTGGGATAATGCTGAGCGAACCAAGCAGGTCATACAGAGCATCGTATTCTGTTTCACCGCTGCCGGATACCAGAAGACCGCGGGTAAGCAGTCGGTTTGTACAGTCTTCCCAAGAACGCTCGGTACAGTAACCGGATGCGGTGGCTAGCTTTTCGTATTCTTGTGCGATGTCATCCCAGCGCAGGATTCTCCAGTTGAGCATGCTCCAAATCACCATTTCCTGCATATCGGCCATGTACTCCTGACCGCCTAACAGGATGATTGGACAACTGCGGTTGCAGCCGTTTGTCCTTCGTTCAAACCGGCCGACCGCAGTGTATAGGGTTTTGATTGCCATATTTCGATACCTCCTTTTTATACATATCCCTTACTGTTATTGATGCTGATTTTCAACAGATCAAAGCAGGCAGGTTAAAAAGTCAGGGTCATTGCGAAGTTTTTCCAGGGAGCGGGAGATCCAGGCGCCCACATGGGAAGGAGGGACTTGATAGAGGGCGGCGATGTCTGTAATGCGCATTCCCTGAACCTTCAGCGCCAGTGCTTCGATGCCAAGTCTGGCAACGCCCTGATAGTTCTGTTTGCTGGCTTCCAGCAGATCAAGGGTCTCCAGACGAGAAAGGTGGGAGTCAAAATGGTCATCCGGCTGGTCTACCTGCTCTCCATCTGCGGCCAGCTCGCCCTGTTCTCCGATGATCAGCCGACTGATGTGCCGCCCCTGACTACAGATTTTTCGGCAGTAGGAGAGGAGTCCATTTTTCACAACCTTTTTGGCGTAGGTTGAAAACTGCGCCTGTCCGGCATTGTAGGTAAAAGCGGCCTTGCAGAGCCACAGGCATCCTTCCTGAAACAGATCTCCGTACTCCAGACCACAGATGCCGGGATTTACATGGATGTTGTTGACAATGACCCAGTGAACGATGGATAGGTTTTTTTCTACCAGTGTCTGCTGGTCTTTGGTAAGCTTAAAGTTTTGCTTCATCAGGCTTCACCTCCGTTCAGGCAGCACGCCCGGATGTGTACGCCGGAGCCTGCTGACAGAGGGAAATGACTTGCTCACACATATATTCGGAAAACTGGCCGATGTGGGTCTGGTGTGCATCAAGCCCCAGTTTGGCTTGCAGCCAGATATAGACCTCCCATTTTTCCATATGGCAGTCCTGCTGCAGTTTTTTTAGGGCACGATGGGCCAGAATGCGTTTGTGGCGCAGATCGCCATTCGCCAGTGTCCCCATGGGGAGCAATGTGCGCTCATGAGCACTGACATAGGCATTGCAGGCCGGCCATCTGTCGCAGACATACAGGAATTTTCCTCTGGTCTGTGGAGTAGATCCATACACAAGGCTTGCAGGCCGAAGAGAAGCGTGAGCATGACAATAAGGACATTTGATTTGCTTTTGTTTCAATAAAATCACCTCCATTACGCGCCGATGACGGCGGCATTGCGTCTTAACAGGCAGAATCATCCGAAGTAGGTATCCCGGTCTGGGCATAGCTGTAAAAACGGACATACATGGTCCGAAGAGGTATGCCATTCCAGAAACTTGGTATAAGCAGTCCGGAACGAGCGGCACTCCAGAATTGCAGAGCATTCTTCGGGGTCCACTGCTTCTCCACTCAGCTTCCGCACTGTCTGGACGGACAGAAAGATCGGCTGACAGCCTGCGTCTGCTGCCATCAGGAACCCCTCACAGGATGCCTGCCGGATCATTGGACAAAGTGAACCGCTGCAGCGGATGAACAGGGCGTTGCGCCAGTTACCCCGGACTGCCTGCAGAAAGGAATAGAACTGACACGGTTTTTGATTCATGCTTTCACCTCCATTAGTCGTTATCTGCAAATAAAAAAGGGGCCAGCTGCAGAAGTTCTGCAAACTGGCCCCTGATTTGGTGCTTAGGAGAACAGACTTTCAATCTCTTCAGTGATGCGGGGGATGACCGTATCGTTGAAGATGAGGGTCAGAGCCGCCAGGAGCAGCGCACCCAAAACTACGGCGATAATGATCTTGACGGCATCCGAAATGTAAAAATCGCCGCGCTGATTGGACAATGCCATACGGCCGCGGTTGAGCAGATAGTTGGCTTTGGTATAGATACGGGTCGTGAATTTTCTCATGGTTAACCTCCTGTTATGTGTTTGATTTGTGGTTGGGTAGGTATATCAAGTCCACCGTCTGTTAAGCGCGGCGGATAGGCTTGATCAGATTGTTTTTGTTGGAACGGGGCCGGTTCGGATATGCTTTAGGCCGCTGGAACAGCAAGCAACGAAATCGGCGTTTTTTGGTGCCGGTATCATTCGGCGGATAAAATTTCTTTTTGGGCATAGGCATTCTCCTGTAAAAAATGAAGCCGGGCTGATGAAACAGACCGGCTCAGTTAGGACCAATGGAAATAATGTGCCTGTCGCTATGGAAAATCGCTTGGGTACAAACGCTCACCTCCCTGTGTATTTGTCTTCCATATGAGGAGCAGGTATGAAAACGCCCGGAAGTACCGGGTCGGATACCAATTAGCCAAAGAACGCCCCGAGCGAACTCATAACCTCGGTACAGAGCACCACCAGATAGATAATCATAATGCAAATCAGCATCATCATAGAGTAACGCTGAATCTTTTTGGGACGTTTGGCAGCTTCCTTCTTCAGATTGTTCTGCTCGATCTGGCGCATATCGAAAGTAATCATTTTGAAGTACATCCGCTGATCATCGCCGCGCAGGACACCAATCAGGCCACGGATCACATCGGACAGCATGGGGCTGCCAATGCGGGTTTCAAATCGAATGAGGGCATTTTCATAGTTGCCGGTCTTCATATCAGCAATGGTCTGATCCAGCTCGGCGCCGAAGTCTTTCCCAGCCACACGGCGGTAGGAAGTCAGAATTTTAAGTACATCCCTGTCATTTTCAAGGCTCTGGCCGACGGTCAAAGCAAATCGGGGGATCTCTCCCTCGATCAGTTTGCGGCGCTTTTTAACAAAATCAAAGGCTGCATAGTAGGTTGAAAACCACAGCGCTACCGCAAGGCCAATCAAAATAGGTACCAGCAGCGGAATAAGAAATGCCATGGGGATGGCACACAGGCCAACTGCCCCTGCAGTTACCCAGGCTCTGGCTGTATAGACCTCCGGGGTAAGCTGCAGACCTGCAATGTCCAGAGCGCGTTGCACCTTATTGCGCTTGAGCCGGTCCAGCCGCAAATAAGGGGCGATCCAACCGGCGATTTTTGTCACATAGACATCAAGCAGCTTTTCATTTTTGGTGCCCTGCTGTTTGCGGGAGAGCATCATCATTTGTGAGGTCTTCTTGGTCGGGATGTCCACAAAGGCACAGGTCAGGTTGTAGACAGCAAAACCGAAGAAGATGATGGCGATGAGCGCCAGAAAGGTCATACGCTATCACCTCCATATTCGATGGGCTTGCTCAGTTTCATAATCTGGGTCAGCGCAAACAGGATGATGGCTGCACAGATTGCCAGTGCAATTTTGCCCGGTGTGGTGAAGATAAGGGTGTGGAACCAATCCTCATTCAAGAAATAGAGCATCGGCACATTGGCGATAACCAGAAATATCATGGTGATGGCTTCACGCCGCGGTCCTTGCATCATTGCCTCCAGTTCCGACTGCACCACACGCACATCGGAGAATTTCTGGTTGATGGTAGGCAGGGTATTCTTCATACTGCGGTCGGACTGGCATTGGATGAGGGTACCGCACCATTCATGGAAGACCCGGTTGGGAATCTTCATCTTCAGGCTGTTGATAGCACTGGTGATGTTGGCATTGATCAATTCCGCTTCATAAACGAAGGCTTCAAAGTTGGCTTTTACCGGCTCATTGATATAGGGCAGGTTTTCCTTGACAGAACGGATCAGATCCTCGGTGCGCAGGTAGGAAGTCGTGATGATGGAAATAGCGGTTTCCAGTTCTTCATTCAGATGCTTTTTATAGCTGGCGGCAGTGCTGCGCAGATACCAGATCGGTATAAGGGAAAAACCGATACCCAGAATGGGCACCATGTACACATTCCCAATCAAAAGAGCCAGCACAGCCCCCACAGCGAACAGAATCAGGGACAGTCGTTTTATTGCCTCATAGCGGTCCGCCCGTCCGGTACCCTTCAAGATCTGTTTCAGTTCGTAATCCTGATTAAAAAAACCCTTGGCTGGTGTGCCCAGAAGAACATTCAGTTCATCAGACAAGGTGGCGGATTTTCGCTGGGAGCGGAAGAGGGCGTCAATAAAATCACCCGGCTTCACACCAAACAGAGCCAAAAGCCCAGCACTGAGCAGGATAAAACAGATAAGATAGATCCATTGCAATTAACCCACCTCCTTTGGCGGCTGCATGAATTCTTCCAATTCCTTGTTGGAAATGCCATTGTCCAACAGCCTTTTCTTCAAGGAATCGGAGATCAAGCCGATTTTTTTATGGTGCCCCACCACACGGGTTTCACCACGGTCATCAGTTACATTGTCCTCCACTTCATATTTGTATAGGGAATGGGCGATCAACCGCCCGTCCTGGTAGTCCTCGCCCTCGATGATTTCCATGATCTTACGGGAACGGTCCTCCAGCTGCTTGGTAAAGACGATGATGGGATACGCCTCTACCATGATCTGCATGAGGATGGAGTCATCCATGTTGTACTTGCGTTTGGCAAGGGTCATCATCCTGCGGTAAGTACTGTTGCAGGAATTGGAGTGGATGGTGGTACATACGGTATGGCCGGTGCGGGAACTTTCGGCTGCGGACAGGCTTTCTGCCGCTGACCGCATTTCACCTACACCGATGACATCCGGATGCTTACGCAGCACCCGCTCCAGAAGAAAATCCTGATTGATGTTCAGCGCAGGGTTCTCGCTGGGGCGGGTCAGCAGATGTACCACGGAATTGAGGATATTGCCCTGTGCATCCCGCTTGACCAGATCAAATTCGCGGCTGCCTTCTTCAATGGTAATAAGGCGCCGGTTATTGGGCACATTGGACAGCAGCCAGGCCATGATCGTGGTCTTGCCGGAGCCGGTGGAGCCGGCAATGCAGACGGACACCCCATATCGTATACAGGCAGTCAGAAAGTGAAGCATTTCAGCGGTGGCACTGCCGGAGTTCAGCAGTTTTTCTTCACTGACGGTCTGCTGGTTGACAATACGGATGGAGGCATTGACGCCTACATCTGCATCCACAATGGGAGTTTTGTCCACTGAAATACGGATGTTTTTGTCCAGAAATCCCACAATGCTGGGCATAGTATCATCAATGACCATGCCGCAGGCGTTGAGCATTCGGCGGATCACATCGATGGCGTGCTGGGGCGAACTGAATTTATCAGAGATCTTGATACTGCGCCCACTGGATTCGATCACTTCAATGTCGTTGTAGGCGTTGATGTTGACCTCCTCAACACCAGGCTTATAGATCCATTTCTTCAAAAAGGAGTAGCCGGCCATGTCTTCATAGAGCTTGGAACACAGTTCTTTTGTAGAGAGCCCGTCAAGGGCATATTTGCGTTTGACAATGTAGTGTTCCATCAGTTCTTTCAGCAGGCTTGTGGCACGCTCTGCATTGCCTTCCCCAGCTTCAGCAATGGTGGAGGCATGGTTTTCGGCAAAATACCGCTGTACATCCTCCAGTACCTGGTCATAGGTCAGCTCCTGATTGGCGGCCGGTGTGAAGAATATATCATTCAAATTACTCATCGGCATCCTCCTCACATTCATACGCTGCATCATCCTCTGACTGTTCGGCCAGTTCCATTTGCTCCAGAATTTCCAGTACCTTGTTCAGTGAAGCAGTGTATTTGGGGTTACAGTAGGTGATAGCCTTGAACATACCGCCTTCGGTAGCACAGCGGTCGATCTCCTTACTGTAGGGAAGCAGGCCGTCAAACCCGCCAATGATATAGCCCATTTCATCCAAGGCGTGGAAGGGACGGGCCAGACCGGCGAATGTCATATGCTCAGAAAACCGGAAGCGCTCGTCCACAAGCAGAGGTTGATGGGCTTTCAGGTAGTTGATGCCCTTTAGGTCCGGGGTGAGGATACGGATGACCACATCGCCGGCTTCAATGGCGGCGGGAGTGAACACATTGGTCATGCTGGTGCTGCAGTCCAGAATGACGAAATCTACCAGTTTGGCGGCAGCATGAATGAGCTGCAGTACCATGGTATATTTGACCTCTGGGTAGCTCAGCGGGTTTTCTCCTGCCGCATAGCCCATCATCCCAATGAAGGGATAGTTTTTCAGCACTGTCACATGACTGGCGACCAGAGATGTATCAATCTCCACACTGCTCAAAACCTGGCCGATAGAGGTATTGGTCTGGATGATCTGCTCCGGTAGCCAGACCGGCAGCATAGGGACATTCATATCGGCATTGATAATGATGGCTTTCCGCTTGTCCCGGGTCAGGGCTTTGGCCAGAATACAGCAGAACATGGATTTGCCGCTGCCGGGGCTTCCCCAGACGGTGATAACTTTACCCATAACGAAGATCCTCCTTCCTTGATTTGATTATTCTGCCGAGGGTGCAGTTTCATTAGTGGATTGTGCAGACTCTGCAGTTTCCGTTTCCTGGGGTTCACTTTCAACATCAGAATTTTCCGCATCTGCAGCTTCTTCCTCAATCAAAGTTTCGGGGAAGTAGATTTCCTGCAGAGTCTTATCCTGCTCGGCAAGCAGCTCATCTGCCAGTTTGTCATTGTTGCGGGAGATAAGAGCCACATGAGCTACGCCGTCATTTTCAAGACCGGTAATGATCTTCGCCTGTTCAGGGCTTGCCAGCACAGTGATGGTGGCTGACTGCTGCTTTTCTTCATCCTCCGTGGGCTCCTTGGCATTATCCACATTGATGCCGTCTGAGTCTGTGACGGACAATACTTTGACAA
>NZ_JBBMFC010000035.1:0-20994 GCF_040096225.1 Hominiventricola aquisgranensis
CTGCTCTGGATTCCGGAACTGACGAAGTTTACAGACATGGATCGAGAACCGGTTTAGAAAGGATTCATAATTATTTGATAAATATTTCACTTGTATAATGTGCTCTTTTATATTAGAATATGTAGAAGAGCCTGATACAAGGTATTCAAAATCATACAAGGAGGAAAATTATCATGGCATATGTTATTACTGATGATTGCGTAGAGTGCGGAAGCTGCGCAGCTGTCTGTCCGGCTGATGCTATCTCTGAGGGAGATGGAAAATACGTGATCGACGCTGATGCATGTCTTGAGTGCGGAACCTGCGAAGCAGAGTGCCCGAACGAGGCTATTCACGCTGAATAATTCAAACAATCAAGCAGACCCGGAACCTGTTACTACAGGCTTCCGGGTCTGTTTTGTCATGTTGGATCAGTCTGGCTGTTGTTGATGATGCGTACCAAAAAACCAGGGTCGCCTGGATCCTGACTGTTTTTCTTCTTTTATCTTTGGAGCCTTTTTTTCTTTTGGCTTTTTTTCCTTCTTTTTGAAGAAATTCTTCTGTGCTTTCTGCTGAGTTGCGCGAAGCTGCGCATCAAGATTTTTATAATGTGTTTCTTCTCGTTCCTCTTGAAGACGGAACAGATAATCCATCTCCTTAACAACCTGAGTGGAGACCTGGTGGCTCAACTCTTTTCCCATTTCCAGCTGGTTGGCTTTTAATGCCTGAGAAACGACTTTTCCAAGGATCATCTGAAATTGCTCCATCTTATCACTGATGGGTGGTTCCGGTGCGGGAACGATCGCGGGTGGTGTATGCCCCTGCTCAATCTCCGGCAACAGTACCTTGATAGCTTTAAGCTGATATCCTTGCTCTTTCAGATCCTTAATGCGGTGAAACATTTGGATGTTATCTTCTGTATAGTAGCGATGACCCATTTCGTTGCGGCTGATTGGTAGTTCCAGCTCGTCCTCCCAGTAACGGAGCACATGAGCTTCTACATCCACCAGTCTGGCAGCATCTGAGATCATGTAACGCTTGGTATCCATATACATCCCTCCACCTTATGAAATTGTAGACAGATTTATTATAGCATATCCCCTTGATTTTGCAAGGGAATCGCCGTATAATGAAGCCATCCACGTTAATTGATAAGGAGGTTTAGAAACAATGCAGAAGATTTCTAAAGATATGATTATCTCAGATCTGGTACAGATCGATCAGAATATCATTCCGATCCTCATGAGAGAAGGAATGCATTGCATCGGTTGTCCGTCCGCACAGGCAGAGACTCTGGAAGAGGCTGCACTGGTTCATGGACTTGATCCGGATGTTCTTGTTGCAAGACTGAACAATTTCCTGGGAGCAGAATAAGACCAGTATAAAAAGGCTGTTCGCTACTTCATTTAAGAAGTATGCGGACAGCTTTTTTTGTGGCAGAATCTGCACTGCAGATTCAGAAAAACAGCTTAGATCAGTGCCAGCTGCTGAAGTGCACAGTGTTCCATCAGCAGTGTGTAGTGCTCTTTCATATAAGCTTCTCCGGAAGGAGAATATTTAGCAGAGGTGCCATACTCGGAAAGTATATTGCACACCTTGTTGAACTCTTCTGGCTTGTGGTCAGATTTACTCACCAGCAGATAATAATCTCCGGTCTCCGGGTTCTTATACAGAGAATTCTCTCCATGATAATGTCCGCTCAGAATCCGGGCTACGTCAAGGATCGGGTTCATGCGGTGGAACAGATACGATTTATGCATATCCAGTTCATTGGCAAGAACTTCCGCCTGCTGATCCCGCTTCTCAGTCGGAGTATTTTTCAGTCTGTGCTCTAACAGCTTCTGGAACAGATCCAGAACTTCATCGGCTCCGTCCGGGATCATGTCTTTCTGGGAATCATCCAGAAGATCCGGGGAAGCAGGGGAGAATCTGGAAAAACGGGTATCCAGTTCTTCCGGGTCAGCGACTTTGGTAATGTCCAGAATAATGCACTCATTGGACATGGGAATCGCTTCCACCATCAATGGAATATTGTCAGCCTCAAAACCAAACTGGCTTGATGCCTGTTCCATCATATCACGAAACAGGGAACGGGCTTTTTCAGTTCCATAGGCAATCTCACTGAGCTTGATGTGACGGTTCTCAAGATCGTCACGGGTCAGGAAACATCTTATTTTGTTTTCATTTATTTTTTCTATTTTCATGCAATCACAACCTGCGAATTTTTAGTTTTGTTATAGTATAAACAAAAAAGAGAAATATGTAAAGTGTGCACAAAAGCGAAATAAAGGAAAAAATCTGAAATTTTTATGAACTGTCTTGCAAAACAGCCAGATGTATGTATAATTAAACTGTAAGTCTACTTATCTGAATCTTTTCACGATTCTGTGAAAGCTTCCAAGTTGTTTTTTGAATGGCAAAGGAGGGATGTGCAGCTGAGGCGATATGCATGAGTTATAATATATCACACAACTTTCTTCTGTAATGATATGCATGTCACCAGAAAATGACGGGATCACCAGGGAAATTGGTTTTAAGGTACAGAAAAGAAAAGTCTGTCCATATCCGGTATTTAGTGGTGGTGGGAACGGTGGTCTTGTGTTATACTATGCAAAAAGGTTGAAAATAATACGAAGGATAATAAAAGTCTGGAGGGTGGATATGGCAAGAGAAGAACGTCAGATAAGAGAGGAACAGGCAAAAAGACGTCCGCGGAAAAGAAGACGACGTCGGAGAATCAGTCCGCAGGCATTTCCGGTTCTGATCGCCTTGGCACTGATCGTGCTGGTGGGCGGTTTTATGACGGGGAAATTTTTATATAATAAATATTCGCCATCCAAAGAGATGATGGATGGAAATGAATATTTTGGTCTGTCTGATGATGACAGTATGGCAGTGATCATGAATAATGAACTGCTGGAGGACAAAGCAAAATTTATTGACGGCAGAGTATATCTGAATGTGGAGACCGTCTATCAGTATATCAATTCCAGATTTTACTGGGATTCTACAGAGAACCTTTACCTGTATGCACTTCCTACAGAGCTGGTCAGCGTCGGGGTGGGAAGTACTGACTATGCAGTGGCAAAGGCGACCAACAGTGAAGATTATGTGATCCTTCGCGCAGACGGCAGCGATGCTTATGTGGCGCTGGATTTTATTAAAGAATATACAGCATTTAATTACGAATATTGGGAAGAGCCCAATCGTGTCCATGTAATTACCGAATTTGGTTCCAAAGATGTGGTGACTGCACAGAAAGCAAGCGCAGTCCGAAACAAGGCGGGAATCAAGTGTCCGATCCTTACAAAAGTAAATAAGGGAGATATCATGTATGTGCTGGATGAGCCGGAAGAGATCGACGAGTGGACGAGAGTTCTGACGGCAGACGGATACATTGGATATATTAAGGATAAGAGAATCTCCGCAGTGACAAAGACGGAGATTGCAGCACCAGAATTTGAAGAGCCAGTATACAGTAATATTTCCAAAGATTACAAGATCAATCTGACCTGGCATATGGTGACCAACCAGGCAGCTAATGATCAGCTGCTGAATAAAGTGGCGGATGCCAAAGGGCTGAATACTATCTCTCCGACCTGGTTCTCCATTGCGGATACAGATGGTAATATTTCCTCTCTGGCAAGTCAGTCCTATGTGACTTATGCACATCAGAATGGACTGGAAGTATGGGGACTGGTGGACAACTTCAAGGAAGGTGTAAGCACCTATGAGACTCTTTCCAGAACTTCCAGCCGTCAGAGACTGGTCAATCAGCTGACTGCAGCAGCGATCCAGTACGGACTGGATGGTATCAATGTGGACTTTGAGACCATTACGACAGAGTGCTCCAGAGCATATATTGAATTTATCCGGGAACTGTCGATCATGTGTCGGATCAACGGCATTGTATTATCGGTAGATAACTATGTACCTACTTCATCTTCGGATCATTATGACCGTGCGGAGCAGGGAGTCGTGGCAGATTATGTGATCGTTATGGGCTATGACGAGCATTACGCAGGTTCTGAAGAAGCAGGTTCTGTAGCATCTCATGATTTTGTGGAACGTGGTATCACCAGAACACTGGAAGAAGTACCAAAGGAAAAAGTTATCAATGCGGTTCCGTTCTATACCAGATTCTGGAAGACAGATCCAGATGGAACAGTATCCAGTGAAGCTCTTGGTATGAACGCTGCTGATGAGAAGGTTGCCAATAATAATGCGGAAAAGGTATGGGATGATACTACGAAGCAGTATTATGTGGAGATCGATTATAATGGAAGTTTCTATCAGATGTGGATGGAAGAAGAGACTTCGATTGAAGATAAGATGCAGCTCATCAAACAGTATGATCTGGCAGGCGTTGCCTCCTGGAGACTGGGGTATGAGAGAGCCAGCATCTGGGATGTAATTCTGAAATATGTAAATTAGTGTCCGGTGACGTATGTGGACCTGGAACAGATCGGAGTAACCACTGAATAGTTAGATATGCCGCTGCATAGACTTGAACAAAGACTATGCGGCGGTTTTTATTTTGGAAAGAAAAAAACTGGAACTGATCATGTCGGTATTGATGATTTTATGTGCATTTGTACTGGCAGAGAGAGGATGGCAGCAGACACTTGGAGAACATGTTACCGGAAATAGCGGTAAAAAATGCGTAGTCATTGATGCCGGGCACGGAGGAAATGATCCAGGGAAGATCGGGGTGGATGATTCCAGGGAAAAGGATCTCAATCTGGTCATTGCAGATAAAGTAAAGAGGATCCTGGAGCAGCAGGATATCGATGTGATCATGACAAGAGAGACGGATACGGGACTGTATGAGGAAGATGCATCCAACAAAAAAGTACAGGATCTGAAAAAACGGGTCAGTATCATCAATGAAAATCAGCCGGACTGCGTGATCAGCATCCATCAGAACAGTTACCATGAGGAATATGTTCATGGAGCGCAGGTATTTTATTATGGAACATCAGAACCGGGAAAAGCACTGGCGGAATTGATACAGAAAAAGATGATCGATTATGTGGATCCGGAGAATCGGCGTCAGGCAAAGGCAAATGAAAGCTATTATATCCTGAAAAAAACAAATGTGCCCATCGCCATTGTAGAATGCGGATTCCTGTCTAACTGGGAGGAAGCGAAAAAATTGCAGGATCCCGGGTATCAGAATAAAATCGCATGGGCAGTGGCTATGGGCATGATCAGCTATATGAATCAGTGATGATTACAGCATTGCAAAACCTTTGGACTTCAGGCAGCACTCTACTTCATAGATATCATCGGTGTAGAGTACCATGATCGGCTTGCCGGAATCACGGTTGAAGGACAGATAAATGTACTCTGCACTTACATTGCTGTCGGAAAGGGCTTTCAGAAGCTCGTTCAGATTACCGACTTCATCGGCTACTTCGACACCGAGGACATCAATGAGTTTGCACAGATAGTCTGCTTCTTTCAAGGAAGCGAGGGCTTTTTCCGGATCGGATACGACCATACGGATCACACCATACTCCGTGCCGTCATTAATGACGGATCCTAAGATGTTGATGCCCTGCTCAGCAAGAATACCGGTGATGTGCTGAACGGTTCCTTTTTTGTTCTCTGCATATATAGAAAGCTGTTTTAACATGGGTTAAGATCTCCTTTTTGCGTAAGTTATTATTCTGAGCTAACATACATTGTAGCAAATTAACGGATGGCGGGCAATGGGAACATTGATTTTTTTTGTCTGGAATGCTACACTGATAAAAGTGAGGTGAATACATTGCAGACAGAAGTTATCAAAATAGATAGAGAGAACATGGATCTGGATGTTCTGAAAAGGGCGGGTGAGATCCTGAAAAGCGGAGGACTTGTGGCATTTCCGACGGAGACCGTCTACGGTCTTGGTGGGGATGGCCTTCATGAAGAGTCTTCCAGAAAGATTTATGAGGCAAAGGGACGGCCTTCGGATAATCCTCTGATCGTTCATGTGGCAGACATGGAACATCTGGAAAAAATCGTGAAAAAAGTGCCAAAGGCAGCTTACAAGCTGGCAGAAGCATTCTGGCCGGGACCTATGACTATGATCCTTGAGAAAAATGATCTGGTTCCTTACGGAACGACGGGTGGGCTTGATACAGTAGCCATCCGTATGCCATCTGATCCTATTGCACTGGAGCTGATCCGTCAGGGCGGCGGCTATATTGCAGCGCCAAGTGCCAATACATCTGGCAGACCCAGCCCGACCACGGCACAGCATGTGTACGAAGATCTTCAGGGTAAGATTCCAATGATCCTGGATGGCGGAGCGGTCACTATCGGACTGGAATCCACTATTGTGGATCTGACAGAAGAGATTCCTACGATCCTTCGGCCTGGGTTTATTTCATTGGATATGGTACAGGCCGTGCTTGGAGAAGCACAGATCGACAGAGGTCTGATCGCCAATGATTCCAATATTCATCCGAAAGCACCGGGGATGAAGTATCGCCATTATGCGCCGAAAGCGGACTTGAAGATTGTGGAAGGTCCTATGGAGCAGGTGATTTCTTATATCAATGAGCAGGCAGAAAAGGGTCGGACAGGCATTATCTGTACAGAGGAGACACGTTCCCGTTATCCTAAAGGGGATATCAAATGTGTCGGAACCAGAAAGGATGAACTTTCCATCGCCAGTCATTTGTTTGCGGTGCTGCGGGAGTTTGATGAGGATGGAGTAGAGCAGATCTATTCTGAATCATTCAAAGCACCAGGGCTTGGAGAAGCCATTATGAATCGTTTACTGAAAGCGGCAGGACATCAAAAAGTTGATGTATCTGACAGAAAATAGGAGGACAAAAGAAATGTCAAAAGTAACCATCATGGATCATCCGCTGATCCAGCACAAAATTGGATTGATCCGTCGCAAGGAGACAGGATCCAAAGATTTTCGTCAGTTGATCAGTGAGATCGCTATGCTGATGTGTTATGAGGCGACCAGAGATCTGAAACTGACAGATGTGGAGATCGATACACCGATCAGTCATATGACTGCAAAGGAACTGGCAGGTAAGAAGCTGGCAGTCGTTCCGATCCTTCGTGCCGGTCTTGGCATGGTCGACGGTATGCTGACCATGATCCCGGCTGCAAAAGTAGGTCACATTGGTCTGTACAGAAATGAAGAAACTCTGGAACCGGTGGAGTATTACTGCAAGCTTCCTCAGGACTGCGCTGAGAGAGATGTCTTTGTAGTTGATCCTATGCTGGCAACCGGTGGGTCTTCTGTTGCAGCAATCACCATGCTGAAAAACAGAGGGGTTAAAAAGATCCGTTTTATGTGCATCGTGGCTGCACCGCAGGGAATTGAAAGAATGAAAGAAGAACATCCGGATGTAGATATCTATGTGGGTGCTCTTGATGATCATCTGAATGAGAACGGATACATCGTTCCGGGTCTTGGAGATGCCGGCGACCGTATTTTTGGAACCAAGTAGGAGGAATCTATGAGCGGAAAGAGAACGGATTATATTTCCTGGGATGAGTATTTTATGGGAATCGCACAGCTTTCCGCTATGCGTTCCAAAGATCCCAATACCCAGGTGGGAGCATGCATTGTAAGCCAGGAGAATAAAATTCTGTCTATGGGATATAATGGATTTCCAAAGGGCTGTGACGATGATGAGTATCCGTGGAACAGAGAAGGAGATCTGTGCGACAGCAAATATGCGTATGTGACGCACAGTGAGCTTAACGCGATCCTGAATTACAGAGGTGGAAGCCTGGAAGGAACGAAGCTTTATGTTACGTTGTTTCCGTGCAATGAGTGCGCCAAGGCGATCATTCAGGTGGGAATCGCAGAACTGGTCTACGCGGATGATAAATATAATGGGACACCGGCGAATCTGGCATCCAGACGGATGCTTACCTCTGCAGGGGTGAAGATGACTCCGTACAGGAGTAATGGAAGAATTCTTGAATTAAAGGTGTGAGTAAGGAGGGGCTGTCGTAGTTTACGACGGCCTTCTTGGTTATAAAAAACAGGGTAAACTTTCCTATTTATTAGTAGGTTCAGACAGTAAACTCTTGTTAAAACATTATATATTAAATTGTCAAGCTTTTAACGACTTGGTTGAAAGAACTAAATTATTGTGCTACAATGCTAAGAAAAGGCAAAGAATCTGATGAAAAATCTGAAAACAAAGGTGGTGAAAAGATGCTGGACGAGACTTTGAAGTCAGTCAAAGAAGCCGAGGCGAAAGCGGCGGCAGTGCTTCAGAAAGCAGAGGAAAAATCGGGATCCATTGTGGAGGAAGCAAAGGCGAAAGCCAAAACCATGAAAGCTGAGACGGAGAACAGGATCCGTACTCAGAGACAGGATGCAGAGGATGCATTTGTAAAAGACAACGAAACACAATTGTCAGACGCGGAGGCACAGGCCCTCAAGGAAGTGGATGCACTGAAACAGCTTATCGAGCCTAAACGGGCAGATGCAGTAAAAGCTGTGATCGCGTCATTAGTTTAAGCCTGAAAAAAAGAAAAGGAGGGATGTGCATATGGCAATCGTGCAGATGCAGCGGATCAATATCTGTGCATTGAAGAAGAATCGGAAAGCGATCCTGGAACGTCTGCAGGAACTCGGAGCCATGGAAGTCGATATCCGGCTGGAAGATGAAGAACTCTGTGAGAAACAGGATGTAAGCAGTTCCAGATCGACTTTCGAGAGAAGGTCCCAGACTGCGGACCAGGCACTCCATATACTGGATGAGTATGCACCGGAGAAAAAAGGAATGCTGGACTCCCTGGCGGGAAAGCCGCTGGTTGATAAGGAGTCTCTTGCAAAAGCTGCTGCGCAGCAGGACAATTTTATGCAGACCGCAACCAAGATCATAATGTTGGATAAGCAGGTGGCTGAGAGTCAGGCAGCAGCACAGAAACTGGAAAATCAGGCAGAAACGCTTACACCATGGCTTGGTCTGACAGTTCCGGTAAACTTCTCAGGAACGAGAAGTACAGCATTTCTGATCGGTACATTACCAGGACAGCAGGATCAGCAGAGTGTGCTGAAGATTCTTGCAGACGCAGCACCGGAGATCGAGGCAGTAAATGTCGAACTGATATCCAAAGATAAGGATTTTACTTATCTGGCTGTTGTATGTCTCAGACAGGATGCATCCAAAGTGGAGGAAGCACTTCGGACGGCGGGATTTGCAAAGCCGTCATCAGCCGTTTCTAAGATACCGGCACAGTACAAGGAAGAGCTTCTGGCAGAGATGAAAGAAGCGCAAAGCAAAGCAGAGGAGCTGGGGCGTGAGATCGCCTCTTATGCTGCAAGCAGGCAGGATCTGGAGCTGATCTCAGATTACTATCAGACAAGAGCCGAAAAATATCGGATTCTTGGAGAGCTTCCTCAGACAAAGAGTACATTTGCGGTAAGCGGCTATGTTCCGGCACAGAAAGCAGAGGCAATCGTCAAAGAGCTGACCGACAGATATGGTGCGGCAGCAGAAGCAGAAGAGATCGCAGAGGATGAAGAAGCTCCGGTCCTGCTTCATAACAATCGGTTTTCCGAGTCTGTGGAGGGTGTGCTTGCATCCTTCGGTCTTCCTGCAAAAGGAGAGATCGACCCCACGTTCTTTACATCGATTTTTTATGTATTTTTATTCGGACTGATGTTGTCCGATGCAGCTTATGGATTGATCGTTTCGCTGGTATGCGGAATCGTTCTTCTGAAATTCCCGCGGATCGAGGAGAATTTAAGAAAATCCATTCAGTTATTCTTCTGGTGTGGTATTTCCACATTGGTATGGGGCATACTGTTCGGCGGTTATTTTGGAGACGCGCTGGATGTCATATCGGAGACCTTCTTTGGTCACAAGATATCGATCCCGGCATTGTGGTTCGTACCGTTGAATGAGCCGATGAGAATGCTTCTGTATTCCATGCTGTTCGGTGTGATCCATCTGTTCACCGGACTTGCATTAAAGGGATATATGTGTATCAGAGATCACAAATATATGGATTTTATCTGTGACGTTGTATTCTGGTACATGCTGCTTCTTGGACTGATCGGTATTCTGATCCCGTCCAGCATGTTTGCAGGCATTGCAGGAAAACAGATCGTATTCCCGGCAGCTCTCAATGCAGCAGCAAAATGGAGCGCGATCCTGGGTGCAGTTGGAATCGTACTGTTCTCCGGCCGTTCCAGCAAGAATCCGGCTCTTCGCATTGCACTGGGTGCTTATGACCTGTACAACATTACAGGCTGGCTCAGTGATGTACTTTCCTACTCCCGTCTGCTGGCACTTGGCCTTGCAACCGGAGTTATCGCTTCCGTAGTCAACCAGATGGGAAGCATGGGCGGAAAGAGCATCGGAGGAGTGATTCTCTTTATTGTTGTATTTGTGATCGGTCATACATTCAATATGGCGATCAACCTTCTGGGTGCGTATGTACACACCTGCAGACTCCAATATGTGGAGTTCTTTGGAAAATTTTACGAAGGCGGTGGACAACCGTTCCAGCCGTTTAAATTGAAAACCAAATATGTGGATATCAAGGAGGAAAAATAATTATGTTAAGCAGTATTACTGGTAATGGATGGGCGTTAATCGGAGCAGCACTGGCAGTTATCCTGGCAGGATGTGGTTCTGCATATGGTGTAGGTGTTGCCGGACAGGCAGCAGCAGGCGTTGTTACGGAAGATCCTTCCAAATTCGCGAAGGTTCTGGTTATCCAGCTGCTTCCTGGTACACAGGGTATCTACGGTCTGCTGGTAGCATTCGTTGCACTTTCCAGATATGGACTTCTGGGCGCAGCTTCCGCTGAGCTTTCTGTAGCAACCGGACTGATGGTAATGGCAGCTTGCCTTCCGATCGGAATCGTTGGTCTTGTATCTGCTATTCATCAGGGTAAAACCGCAGTTGCATCTATCGGAATCGTTGCAAAGAAACCGGATCAGTTTGGTAAAGCAATGCTGTTCCCGGCAATGGTTGAGACCTACGCAATTCTGGCTCTTCTGATTTCCATTCTTGCACTTCCGACCGTATAATAACCACAGGAATGTAAGGAGGGAAGCTTTAGAATGACCGGATTGGATAAGATTACAAGCCAGATTCAGGAAGAAGCCGAAGCCTCTGCAAAAGAGCGGGTCGAAGCAGCACAGAAAGAAGCAGAACAGATCCTTGCCGATGCCAAAGCAGCATGTGAGGCAATGGAGAAGGAAGCCTCTGATAAAGCAGCCGCTCTGAAGACTGTACAGGATGGCCGGATTCATTCGGCAGCTGAGCAGAAACGCAAGACCGCACTGCTGAAAGCAAAGCAGGAGATCATTGCAGAGATTATCGGAAGTGCTTACCAGACTCTGAAGGAAGAGGATACGGCAAGTTATTTCCTGACAATGGAAAAATTAGTAAAGACCTATGCGCTGGCGGATAAAGGAGAGATCTATTTTTCCGCAGCAGACCTTGGACGCATGCCGGCTGACTTTGAGAAAAAAATCGAAGCGGCTGCACAGGAGAACGGCGGAAGCCTGACTCTGAAAAAAGAACCGAAGGAAATCCCGGATGGTTTTATCCTGGTCTATGGAGGCGTGGAAGAGAACTGTACGCTGAAAGCACTGTTTGATGCGAAGAAAGATCAGCTTCAGGATCGGGTCAACGAGATGTTATTTTTATAAAAAAGCAGATTCGCCATAGAAGGAGGGTTATCATTGTCTGATACAAAGTATACCTACGCGGTTGCGCGAATCCGTGCTTTGGAGGTATCCCTGTTTTCCTCATCTACGATTGAGCAGCTCATTGCCTGCAAAGATCATGAGAGCTGTCTGAGATTTCTGACAGAACATGGCTGGGGCGGTGTGGATGTTCCACTGAATGCGGATGCAATTCTCACAAGGGAACAGGAAAAAATCTGGGAGACCATCAGGGAGATGCAGGTGGACATGGATGTATTTGATGTCCTCTCTTATCCCAACTGGTTCCACAACCTGAAGGCGGCGGTCAAGGAAGTATGTACTGGCAAGAGCGGCGCCAATATCTATTTTGAAGGTACACCCATTTCCAAAGAGGAAATGACAAGGATCATCCGGGAAAAAGATTATCAGGCTTTACCGGAGAATATGCGGGAAGCTGCCAGCGAGGCAGTGGACACGCTGCTTCATTCGGGAGACGGTCAGCTATGTGATGTGATCATCGACCGGGCGACCATGGAAGCAATCCTGGCAGCAGGAAAGAAATCCAAAGCAGCGATCATCCGCGATTATGCAGAGTCAACAGTAGCAGTTGCCAACATCAAAGTGGCAGTCAGATGCTGTAAGACCGGTAAGTCGCTGGAGTTTATGAAACGTGCCATGGCTCCGTGCAAAACACTTAATGTGGAGCGGCTGGCACATGCAGCACTGGTTGGTCTGGATGCTGTGATGGAATATCTGAATGGTGCAGGTTATGCAGAGGCTGCAGAGGCACTCAAAGAATCTCCGTCAGCATTTGAACGTTGGTGCGACAACCGGATCATTGAGACGATCCAGCCGCAGAAGACCAATCCGTTTTCTGTCGGACCGCTGGTGGCATATGTGATCGCAAGACAAAATGAAATAAAAACGGTGAGAATCATTCTTACCTGTAAGCAGAATGGCTTATCAGACGATTCCATCCGGGAAAGGGTAAGGGAGATGTATGTATAAGATCGCAGTAATGGGCGCATATGACAGTATCTATGGATTCGCGTCACTGGGCCTGGACATTCATCCTGTATCCGATATCCGGGAGGGAGAAGAAACACTGAGGAGACTGGCAACCGGCGAGTATGCCGTGATCTATATTACCGAAGAGCTGGCAGCGCAGATCCCTCATGAGATAGCCAGATACCGGGAGCAGGTTCTCCCGGCAATCATCCAGATACCAGGCGTGGCCGGAAATACAGGCGCAGGTATCGAAGGAGTGAAAAAGTCGGTAGAACAGGCAGTCGGTTCTGATATCCTGTTCGGAAATGATTAGAAAGCAGGTGAATCCATTCAATGAGTAAAGGCACGATAAAGAAAGTGGCAGGACCTCTGGTCATCGCAGAGGGAATGCGGGATGCCAACATGTACGATGTGGTTCGTGTAAGCGAGCAGCGTCTGATTGGTGAGATCATCGAGATGCACGGTGATCAGGCATCTATTCAGGTATATGAGGAGACTGCGGGACTTGGACCGGGTGAACCGGTAGAGTCCACAGAGATGCCTCTGTCCGTAGAACTTGGACCGGGTCTGATTACCAGTATCTATGATGGTATTCAGCGTCCGCTGGACGATATTATGAAACTCTGCGGCAACAACTTAAAGCGTGGTGTGGAAGTTCCTTCTCTGAAGCGCGATAAGAAGTGGACCTTCGTTCCGACTGCAAAAGCAGGCGATGAGGTAGAGGCAGGCGATATCATCGGTACCGTTCAGGAGACTGCAGTTGTCGAGCAGAGAATCATGATTCCTTATGGAATCGAAGGAACCATCAAGGAGATCAAAGGCGGCGATTTTACCGTTGATGAAACCGTGGCAGTTGTGACGACCAAAGATGGTGACAAAGAAGTATCTCTGATGCAGAAATGGCCGGTTCGTAAAGGCCGTCCGTACAAGAAAAAACTTCCGCCGACCATGCCTCTGGTAACTGGTCAGCGTGTTGTCGATATGTTCTTCCCAATCGCAAAAGGTGGTGTTGCAGCTGTACCGGGACCGTTCGGTTCAGGAAAGACAGTTATCCAGCATCAGCTTGCAAAATGGGCAGAAGCAGATATCGTTGTTTATATCGGATGTGGTGAGCGTGGAAACGAGATGACCGACGTTCTGAACGAGTTCCCGGAACTGAAAGATCCGAAGACCGGAAAGTCTTTGATGGAGCGTACCGTTCTGATCGCCAATACATCCGATATGCCGGTTGCTGCCCGTGAGGCATCTATCTATACCGGTATCACCATTGCTGAGTATTTCCGTGACATGGGTTATTCCGTAGCACTGATGGCAGACTCCACTTCCCGTTGGGCAGAGGCTCTTCGTGAGATGTCAGGACGTCTGGAGGAGATGCCTGGAGAGGAAGGTTACCCGGCATACTTAGGATCCCGTCTGGCACAGTTCTATGAGAGAGCCGGACATGTGGTAAACCTTGGAAAAGATGGAAGAGAAGGCGCACTGTCCGTAATCGGAGCAGTATCCCCGCCAGGTGGAGATATTTCTGAGCCGGTATCTCAGGCAACCCTGCGTATCGTTAAGGTATTCTGGGGACTGGATTCCGCACTGGCTTACAAACGTCACTTCCCGGCAATCAACTGGCTGACCAGTTACTCTCTGTATCTGGACAACATCGCCGGATGGTTTACAAAGAATGTTGCAGAAGACTGGATGAGCGGCCGTCAGGAAATGATGTCCCTGCTTCAGGATGAGGCACAGCTCAACGAGATCGTACAGATGGTAGGTATGGATGCTCTGTCCGCTCCGGACCGTCTGAAGATGGAAGCTGCCCGTTCTATCCGTGAGGACTTCCTGCACCAGAACTCCTTCCATGAGGTAGATACGTATACTTCTCTGAAGAAACAGCTCCTCATGATGAGACTGGTACTTGCATATTATGATAAATCTGTGGAAGCACTTGGAAATGGTGCAGGCGTACAGGATCTGATCAAACTTCCTGTTCGTGAGCAGATCGGACGTTACAAATATACACTGGAAGAGAATCTGGATGCAGAATACCAGAAAGTTCTGGATACTCTGGATACTCAGATTGCTGATGTATGCGGAAAGGAGGACTTCTAAATGCCAAAGGAATATAGAACCATACAGGAAGTAGCCGGACCGCTGATGCTGGTACAGGGCGTGGAAGGCGTCACCTATGATGAACTGGGTGAGATCGAGCTGGCTAACGGCGAGACCCGCCGCTGTAAAGTACTTGAGGTAAACGGTACCGACGCCATGGTACAGCTCTTCGAGAGTTCTACCGGTATTAACCTGTCCAACAGTAAAGTACGTTTCCTGGGAAGAAGTATGGAGCTTGGTGCTTCTGAAGATATGCTGGGCCGTGTATTTGACGGTATGGGCCGTCCTATCGATGGTGGTCCTGAGATCCTGCCGGACAAACGTCTGGATATCAACGGTCTGCCTATGAACCCGGCAGCAAGAAGTTATCCGAACGAGTTCATTCAGACAGGTATCTCCGCAATCGACGGACTGAACACCCTGGTTCGTGGACAGAAGCTTCCCATCTTCTCTGCTTCCGGTCTTCCGCATGCACAGCTTGCCGCACAGATTGCAAGACAGGCAAAAGTAAGAGGAAAAGATGAAAAATTCGCTGTAGTATTTGCAGCTATGGGTATTACCTTCGAGGAATCCAATTTCTTCGTAGAGAGCTTCCGCGAGACCGGTGCTCTGGACAGAACCGTACTATTTGTCAACCTGGCAAATGACCCGGCTGTTGAACGTATTGCAACTCCGCGTATGGCACTGACCGCTGCAGAGTACCTGGCATTTGAAAAGGACATGCATGTTCTGGTTATCCTTACTGATATTACCAACTACGCAGATGCTCTTCGTGAGATCTCCGCAGCACGTAAAGAGGTTCCGGGACGTCGTGGATATCCGGGTTACATGTATACGGACCTTGCTCAGATGTATGAGAGAGCAGGACGCCAGAAGGGTAAAGAAGGATCCATCACCATGATTCCGATCCTGACCATGCCTGAGGATGATAAGACGCATCCGATCCCTGACCTTACCGGATACATCACAGAGGGTCAGATCATCTTAAGCCGTGAGCTTTACAGAAAAGGTATCAATCCGCCGATTGATGTACTGCCGTCTCTGTCCCGTCTGAAGGATAAGGGTATCGGCGAGGGCAAGACCCGTGCGGATCACTCCAATACACTGAACCAGCTGTTTGCAGCCTATGCAAGAGGTAAAGATGCGAAAGAGCTTATGACCATTCTTGGTGAGGCAGCACTCTCTGATATCGATCTGATCTATGCAAAATTTGCAGATGAATTTGAGAAACAGTATGTATCTCAGGGATTCCAGGCAGACCGTGATATCGAAGAGACACTGAGCATCGGATGGAAGCTTCTGTCCATCCTGCCGAGAAGCGAGCTGAAACGTATTGACGATAAGTTCCTGGATCAGTACTACGGAAAGTAGGAGGTGACTGCACGTGGCATCTACACAGGTGAACCCCACCCGAATGGAGCTGACACGCCAGAAGAAAAAACTGGTGACGGCCACTAAAGGTCATAAGCTTCTGAAGGACAAGCGGGACGAATTGATGCGTCAGTTCCTGGATCTGGTACGGGAAAACATGGCACTGCGCCAGAAAGTGGAAGCAGGTATCAAGGCTGCCAATAAGAATTTTGTCATTGCCAAAGCAGGTATGTCTGAGGAAACTCTTCATACTGCTCTGATGGCTCCCAAACAGGAAGTCTATCTGGAGACAGACAAGAAGAATGTCATGAGTGTGGATATCCCGGTCTTTGAGTACAAGACCAGAACCGCTGACGAGAATGACATCTATTCTTATGGTTTTGCTTATACATCCGGTGATCTGGATGATGCAGTCAAATCATTGGCTGACATTTTGCCGGATATGCTGAAGCTGGCTGAGACGGAGAAAGCATGCCAGCTCATGGCGGCAGAGATTGAGAAGACCCGTCGTCGTGTAAATGCTCTGGAGCATGTGATCATTCCGCAGGCACAGGAGCATATTAAATACATCACCATGAAGCTGGACGAGAATGAGCGTTCTACGCAGATCCGTCTGATGAAGGTGAAGGATATGATGCTGGAACAGACCCATCATTATAAGGAAAAACAGGCAGGCTATGCTGTCGAGATCGAACAGGATTAGTCGACTGGGAAAAGTAAAAGGCTGTCCGGGGATTTCCCCGGATGGCTTTTTTTATGGAATTTTTATTGTATTTCACCTGCATCTGACAGACTGCATATATATATTACAGATATGATAGGAGAATGGAGCAGGTGTTCATGAAAGAAATCCAGGAATGGAATCCTTACTATATTGGCGCGTCCTGCAGCCTGTATCGGCCGGAGCAGTTCTACCCATGGCTGTATCCTTATGGAAGCAGCAGGCATTACATCAGTCTGTGGAACGATCCGGAACAGATGGAAGATGTGGAGGATAAGAAGCGGATCATGGAAATGTATCCGTTGATGGCAAGACGACTCCAGCCTTATGTGGAGGAATGCTGTGACCGGCTGGAATATGAAGGCAGTATGATGTATGACGAGTATCCGGATCGGCTGTCATTGCTTCGAAAGTCTCAGGAAGTGTGGGAACAGGCGCAGAAAAGGGAAAATTTTGGTGAAAATAGTCCTGATTGGGAACAGATCCGTGATCTGACCGGCGTTCTTCTGCTGCAGGAAATGCTGGTGAGAAGGAAGAAAAAACGCCGGAGATAGACTGGCTGCGGGTGCTTGACCCACCGGAGAAAGACTGCTAGAATGAAGGGCATAACAGTTTTCGATAGATGGAGAGAGACATGAAAAGAAGAATCATACAATATACCACTGTTGTGCTTGCATTTCTGGCAGGCATGATCTTTATGACATATATGACCCGTATGGGTAACCGGGATATGACCGGCGATATGGCACAGGCACAGTTGCCGGTCGTCCACGCGGAACAGGACGGTGTCCTCTATAATGAAATGCACGGCTACGTGGAAGATATGGACGGAGCCAGCATGCGGGACAGTGTGATCGGTGTATCAGAGGATCATAAAGTAGGACTGGCACTGGAAAAATATAATGCACAGATCAAGTCAGTGTCCTACGAAGTGAGAAGTCTGGACATGAGCCGTCTGATCGAAAGTGGAGACGATCTGCAGGCGGAAGACGATGGAAAGTATCTGCACATTTCTCTGACACTCAAAGATCTTCTGACCCAGGGAGAAGAATATCTTCTGGTACTGAAGGTACAGACCGAAGATCAGGATCTGGTACGGTTCTATTCAATCCTGACTTACCTGGGAACGAATCATGTGCAGGACTGCGTGGATTTTGCGCAACGGTTTCATGAGATGACGCTGACCGGTGATTCAGATGGCGTATTGAATTATCTGGAGCAGGATGGAAGTATGGATGGCAAGAATCTGGGATATATTAACATTCATTCCCGTTCCGGTCCTGTGACCTGGGGGGACATGCAGGTGGAGCAGATCGGTGATCCTAGTCTGCGTTTCACAGAACTTGAGAGCGACATTACCGCTCTGACCATGGAATATCAGGTGACCAATACAGAGATCAATGAGCAGTACCAGGTAAGAGAAGCATACCGTCTGCGCTATACTTCCACCAGGATCTACCTGCTGGCTTATGAGCGCTGGACAGACAAGATCCTGGAACCGGGTCGTCAGCTGGTGGAAGATGGAAAACTGTCCTTCGGTATCCAGAGCAGTGAACCGGTCTATATGAAGAATACAGAAGAAAATGTGGTTGGATTTGTAGAGCAGGGGCAGCTGTGGAGTTATGATTATGGCCAGAATCGTCTGAGTCTGGTCTATGGATTCACGGATGGACAGGATGGCAGAGCTGCCTGGAAAGAGCATGATTTCCGTCTGTTGAAAGTAGATGATACCGGAAGTATGGATTTTCTGCTGTATGGCTATATGAACCGCGGACGTTATGAAGGCAGAAGCGGGGTCATGTTCTGCCATTATGATGCACTGATGAATACGGTGGAGGAACTGTTCTTTGTGCCGTCTAATCAGTCTTATGCGGCAATGAAAGAAGATATCGGGGATCTGGCAGTTCAGAATGGAAATGGTAAGGCATGGCTTTGCTGGCAGGGAAATCTTCTGCAGATAAATTTAGATGACCATTCTGTGACAATACTGGCCAGAAATGTAAATGCGTCTGACCTGCAGGTATCTGACAGCGGACTTCTGGCAGCATGGAATGATGAGGACAGCGGTGCTATCTGTCTTCTCAATACTTCCACCGGTGTGGTCTCAAGAATCGAAACCGGCGATGGAGAAGTGTTAAAGACTCTTGGATTTATGGAAGAGGATCTGATCTACGGAGCAGGATACAGCTCTGATATCTATACGGATCAGGCAGGAAAAGAGATGCAGCCGCTCTACTGTGTGACCATCCGTGATCAGGCAGGCAAGGATGTACGTCAGTTTGAATATTCTTCTAAAGGAAAATATGTGAGCGGGGTAACGATCGTAGAGAACCGGATCGACCTGGCATGTGTAGCAAAGGCTTCGGATGGAAGCTGGCAGGAAGCATTGTCAGAGCCCATCACCTATACAAGTGAGACACATACGAATCTGTTGAAGCTTTCGACTGTCTATGACGAAGTGCGCAGAAATGAATATGTGCTGACCTATGGGGGTAATATAAGAAAGGGTTCTATGAAGCAGCCCAATGTACGTCTGGTGCTTTATGAAGGAAGCAGAATCGTTGATGCAGGAGATGCCTCTGTGAAACAGTATCTTGCATACCGCTATGACGGAAGTGCAGAAGGATTTGAAACGCTGACAGAGGCAGTGCAGTATGCGTACAATGGCATGGGATCTGTCTGGTACAGTGCGGATCAGTGTTACTGGCGCCGTGGCGGCAGAAAGAGCCGGGTACAGTTGAATGGTTATGACGATAGCAGTCTGCTGGCAGGCGACGGATCTGATCTTGCGCAGTGTGTACAGTTGTTATTAAAACAAAAACAGATCTATACAGATGTACAGTCAGAACTGGATCAGGGAACTGCCATCTGGCAGATTCTGACACAGGAGTTAGGGGAAGATGCATGTCTTCTTCCAGGCTGTAGCTTAAGTATGGCTCTTTACTATGTAAGTCAGGGTTCCCCGGTGGTGGCATTGATCCCGGGTGGAGCCGTATTGATCGTAGGATATGATGCACAGAACATCATTTATTACCGTCCAGGCAGCAATGATCTGACCAAAGGCGGCATGAATGACAGTTCTTCTATGTTTGAAGAGGCGGGAAATGTATTTTATACTTGCCTGCCATAAGGCATGAGAGAAGGAGTAAGATGATGGATAATAGAATTACAACTCTGGCAGAAAATCTGGTGAACTATTCCTGTCAGGTAAAACCAGGAGATAAGGTATATGTACATTACACAGGCGATAGTACAAGACCGCTGGCAAAGGAGATCGTAAAGAAAGTATATGAGGCAGGAGGCGTTCCATTTGTGCATTTTACAGATCCGCAGCTTCAGCGTGCACAGCTGATGCACTGTACCAAAGAACAGATGGAACTGATGGCGGAAGTGGACAGCCTGGAAATGTCTCGTATGGACTGCTATATTGCAGTACGTGGCAGCGATAACATCACGGAACTTTCTGATGTGCCAGCCGAACAGATGGCGCTTTATGAGAAATATTATGTGACTCCGGTCCATCATGGGATCCGTGTGCCGAAGACCCGATGGGTCGTATTACGTTATCCGAACGATGCCATGGCGCAGCTTTCCGGTACCAGTACAGAAGCGTTTGAAGACTTTTATTTCCATGTATGCAATCTGGATTACAGCCGTATGGAGAAAGCCATGGGTGCGCTGGTGGATCTGATGAACCGGACTGATAAAGTGCATCTGGCAGGACCGGGAACAGATCTGACTTTTTCCATCAAAGATATTCCGGCGATCCCCTGTGCAGGCCGCATGAACATTCCGGACGGAGAAGTATTTACCGCGCCGGTACGTGATTCCATCAACGGAACGATAAGCTACAATACACCTTCTGTGTATCAGGGATTTACCTTTGAAAATATCTGCCTGACTTTTGAAAATGGTAAGATCGTAAAAGTGACCGCCAATGATACAGAGCGGATTAATAAGGTATTTGATACGGATGAAGGAGCTCGCTATGTGGGTGAATTTGCCATTGGCGTGAATCCATATGTGCTGCATCCCATGAAAGATATCCTGTTTGACGAGAAGATCATGGGATCCATTCATCTCACACCGGGCAACTGTTACGATGAAGCTCCAAATGGAAATGTTTCCTCCATCCACTGGGATCTGGTGTGGATCCAGAGACCGGAGTATGGCG